>NZ_JBICRM010000134.1:0-799 GCF_043197025.1 Nonomuraea marmarensis | reverse complement strand
GCCTACCACCACGCCATCGACGACCTCAGCCGCCGCGCTGGAACCGCTGCCTGACCAGCGATCCCAGCTCAACATCCACAAACTTGACTCGATCTTCCCGGCTTCGCCGAATCAAGCCGGGCTAGCGGGATGGGAGAGGTTCGTAGACGTGGTGCGACTGATCGGGAGTGCCGACGTACAGTAGCGGCGGGCCTCTCGCTCGCTGCCATATTCGACGACTGCTTCGTCGAGCAACTGCTGCTGGTACGCCTTGCTCCGCCAGTCGGTCGTCTATCCCAGGCCGTGGTGGCTGGAGCACTTCCCCCGCGGCTTTGAGGTGGACGCCTCGCTGTTTCAGCCGCTGCACGAGGTCATCGCGATGTTCACGTCGACCGACTGGCGCGTTGCCAGCTTCGGCACAGGCCAACCACTGCCAGTAGGCGGTCAATTACGGGACCACACGGTCACCGTCTTGTTCCGACCGGAGTCACTTCAACTACCTCGACCGCCACACATGGCTCGTCGGGCTGGGGCGAAGCCCCATTAGGGGTTGACCCCCTGACCGCCAGTCGAGCGGCTGCGGCCTGCACCAACATCGCCGAGGGAACCCGCGGGGTCCGTGGGGGCGTCGGAGACCCGTTGATTGCTCTCGGTCTCACCATGGGTGGGCTCCATGAGCCCTGGGATCTATCTCAGTGAACCTTTCCCTGTAACCGCTTGTGGCGGTTCGTGATCGCCTTACACGGTGCGTCCGTGCTCCAGTTGAAGCAGGACGAGGGCCGCGGCGGCGATCTGGGTGATCCGGCTCGGGTCGAGGCTG
>NZ_JBICRM010000133.1:0-520 GCF_043197025.1 Nonomuraea marmarensis | reverse complement strand
GAGGGTGGACGGCGACGGTTCCGTTGACGCGGCGAAGATCGTTGCCGCGGTCGAGGAGGCCGGATACGAAGTGGCGAATCAGTCATGAACACCGCAGCCAAGCTCGGTTCCTACATCCTGGGGCTGGCCGTCGTCTTCGGCGGCGCCCTGGGTGCGGGCAAGGTGGTCGGGCCGGTCGGAGCGGCTCCGGCCGACGAGCACGCCGCCATGGCGGCGCCTGCCGCGAGTGCGGAACATGGTGAGCACGCCGCCCAGCAGGCGAAGAGTGATACTCCTGGGGGGCTGCAAGTGTCCGAGAACGGTTACACCCTCACCTCGCTGACCGGGGCGATCAAGCCGGGTGAGCCCACCGATTTCCGCTTCACCGTGACGGGTCCCGACGGCAAGCCGGTGACCGATTACCAGGTCGAGCACGACAAGAAGCTGCATTTCATCGTCGTCTCCCGTGATCTGAGCAGTTTCCAGCACGTGCATCCGGAGATGACGCCTGAGGGCGTCTGGTCGGTCGAGCTGACGTTGC
>NZ_JBICRM010000132.1:0-667 GCF_043197025.1 Nonomuraea marmarensis | reverse complement strand
CCCGCCACGCCCTCCAGCAGCCGCAGCGCGGCGAGGTAGTCCTCGATCGGGTCAACGGTGCCGTTCAAGTCGAGCATCGGAATCAAGACATCAGAGAGCATGTCGCCGGCGACGAGAACCCCGCGTTCTGCGATGAACAGCGCCGCATGGCCCGGGGCATGCGCTTGATGCTCGATGATCCGGACCCCGGGGCCATCCCATGGAATCTGCGCCGTCTCGGCGGGCAGGGCGGTGATGAGGCCGAGCAGGTCCAGCGGGACCTGCCCGGCGATTTCCGTCTCGAGCAGGTGGGCGGCGATGCGGGCCTTCGCACCCGGGTCGGAAAGCTGAACCCGGACAGTGGCCGCGCAGCGGGCCGTGCCGTAACGAGGGGCCGCGCCGAGCTGGGCGTGCCAGAGTAGGTGATCCCAATCCGGATGCGTCGAGAAGCCTGCCACAACGGTCTGGCCCGAATCGGACAGGTCGTTCGCGAGGCAGGCCATTTCGTGGCCCTGCACCCCGGGGTCGATGAGCAACACGCCAGCCCGGCCGTGCACGACCACGGCGTTGCTCTGGCAGAACTCGCTCTCGTGGACCAGCACACCCTCCGCGACCTGCCTCAGCACGAGCTCGCCTCCTTTGCATCCCGGATGGCGTAGCGATGCATCGTGACGCCCTGCTCGAACGA
>NZ_JBICRM010000131.1:0-728 GCF_043197025.1 Nonomuraea marmarensis | reverse complement strand
ACTACACCCCGCGTGGGGTGTCTTATCTGCTGCATCGGATCGGCTGGAGCCCGCAGGTGCCCGTGCACCGGGCCGTCGAGCGCGATGAGGAGCAGATCGCCACCTGGGTGAAGGAGACCTGGCCCCCTATACAAGGCAGGCCGCCGAATGCGGCGCGTGGATCTGCTTCGTGGACGAATCAGGGCAAAGCCTCCGCCCGCCCAAGGGCCGCACGTGGGCGCGGCGCGGCCAGACGCCGATCGTGACCGTGTCCGGCAAGGGCTCGGGCCGGGTCTCCGTGGCCGGCCTCGTCTGCGTCAAGCCCGGCCGACGGACCCGCCTGATCTACCGGACGATCATCTATCACGGCCGCAAGAACGAGCAGAAGGGTTTCCACGTCCGCGACTTCAAGCGTCTACTGGAGGCCGCTCACCAGCAGTTACACGGCCCGATTCTCATCGTGTGGGACAACCTCGGCGCCCACGTCTGCGCCGAGATGCGCCAGTTCGTCGACGATCACGACTGGCTGACGGTCTTCCAACTCCCCAGCTACGCCCCCGAACTCAACCCCGCCGAAGGCATCTGGGCCAACCTCAAGGGCCACCTGGCCAATCTGGCCATCCGTGGCGGCATCGACCACCTCGCCGCCATCATCAAGCACCATCTCAAACACCTGCAATACCGGCCCGACCTGCTCGACGCCATCATCGCCCAGACCGAACTGATCCTCGAACCCGAACCGCCGTAGG
>NZ_JBICRM010000130.1:0-747 GCF_043197025.1 Nonomuraea marmarensis | reverse complement strand
TCCAGAACCAGGTCCGCCTGGGCCTGGCCCGTATGGAGCGCGTCGTCCGCGAGCGGATGACCACGCAGGACGTCGAGGCGATCACGCCGCAGACCCTGATCAACATCCGCCCGGTCGTGGCGTCGATCAAGGAGTTCTTCGGCACCTCGCAGCTGTCGCAGTTCATGGACCAGACCAACCCGCTGGCCGGTCTGACGCACAAGCGGCGTCTTTCCGCGCTCGGTCCCGGTGGTCTGTCGCGTGAGCGGGCCGGCTTCGAGGTCCGCGACGTGCACCCGTCCCACTACGGCCGGATGTGCCCGATCGAGACCCCTGAAGGCCCGAACATCGGCCTGATCGGCTCGCTGGCCTCCTACGGCCGGATCAACGCCTTCGGCTTCGTCGAGACGCCCTACCGCAAGGTCGTGGACGGCAAGGTCACCGGCCAGATCGACTACCTGACCGCCGACGAGGAAGACCGCTACGTCAAGGCGCAGGCCAACACGGTGCTCAACGCCGACGGCACGTTCGCCGACGCTCGCGTCCTGGTCCGCACCAAGGGCGGTGAGACCGAGCTGGCCCGGGCCGAGGAGGTCGACTACATCGACGTGTCGCCGCGCCAGATGGTGTCGGTCGCCACCGCGATGATCCCCTTCCTCGAGCACGACGACGCCAACCGCGCGCTCATGGGCTCCAACATGCAGCGCCAGTCGGTGCCGCTGCTCAAGAGCGAGGCGCCGCTGGTCGGCACCGGCATGGAATACCGTG
>NZ_JBICRM010000013.1:0-243368 GCF_043197025.1 Nonomuraea marmarensis | reverse complement strand
TTCCGAACCCGGAAGTTAAGCTTCTCTGCGCCGATGGTACTGCACTCGGGAGGGTGTGGGAGAGTAGGTCGCCGCCGGACAATCGTTTGGGGAAGGGGCTCGACGCTTACGCGTCGGGCCCCTTTTCGTATTTCTGGAGGCGAACGAGGGCCGGACAAGCGCCCTGCAGTTCGGAGTGCCGGCGGCGGTCAGTAGGGTTGAGGAGTGGACTATCGTGCGGTTGAACGCGCGATCATGGAGCGTGGCGTCGAGTGGGATTTCGAGCCGACGCTCGACAGGATCGCGGCCCTCCTGGATTTGCTCGGCTCGCCACAGCGGGCGTACCCGGTCATACACATCGCGGGCACCAATGGGAAGACGAGTACGGCGCGGCTCACCGAAACGCTGCTCAAGGAGCGCAATCTGAGGGTGGGGCGGTTCACCAGCCCGCACCTGGTGTCGATGCGCGAGCGGATCACCGTTGACGGGGAGCCGCTGAGCGAGGAGCGGTTCGCCGAGGTCTACGAGGAGATCATCCCGTACATCGAGCTGACGGACGCCCAGGGGCGGCGGCGCATCCAGTTCTTCGAGTTGTTGACGGCCATGGCGTTCGCCGCGTTCGCCGATACGCCGGTGGATGTCGCTGTTGTCGAGGCCGGCATGGGCGGATCCTGGGACGCTACGAATGTGGCGGACGGCATCGTGTCGGTCATCACGCCCATCTCGCTCGATCACACCGATCGGCTCGGGCCTGATATTCCGAGCATCGCGTCGGAGAAGGCGGGCATCATCAAGGCCGGTGCGACCGCCGTACTCGCTCAGCAGGAGCTCGCCGCGGCCGAGGTGCTGATGCGGCGCGCTGGTGACGTCGGTGCGGTGGTGGCGCGGGAGGGGCTCGAGTTCGGGGTGCTCAACCGTGAGGTGGCGATGGGCGGGCAGTTGCTCACGCTGCGTGGGCTCAAGGGTCTCTACGATGAGGTCTATCTGCCGCTCTATGGCGCGCATCAGGCGAGCAACGCGGTCTGCGCGCTGGCCGCCGTCGAGGCGCTGACCGGCGGAGACGATCCGCTCGACGTCGATCTCGTCCGGCAGGCGTTCGCGCAGGCCTCCTCGCCTGGGCGGATGGAGGTGGTGCGGCGCACGCCGACGGTCGTGATCGACGCCGCGCACAATCCTGGCGGTATGGAGGCGAGCCTGGACGGGCTGCACGAGGCGTTCGACTTCGCCAAGGTCGTCGGCGTGGTCGCGGTCATGCGCGACAAGGACGTCGACGCGCTGCTGGAGCTGCTGGAGCCGATGCTCGACGAGATCATCGTCACGCGGAACTCCTCGCCCAGGTCGATGTCCCCCGAGGAGCTGGCGTCCCTGGCCGAGCCGCTGTTCGGCGAGGACCGAGTGCATGTCGTCGACCGGCTCGACAACGCCATCGACCAGGGGATCGGCATCGCCGATGCCGATGGCGAGTTCAGTGGCACGGGGGTGTTCATCACGGGGTCCGTCGTCACGGCGGGCGACGCGCGGCGGCTACTCAATGCGGATGGTTCGCGATGAATTTCCAGGTCACGCCGGGTATGCGCAGGCTTGGCGCCACCGTGCTCGGCATGGAGGCGATCGTGGCGGGGCTGATTACGCCCGTGGCGATCAGCGTCGGCGGGGTGGCGCCCGGTCTGGCCGTGACCGCCGGCATCGGGCTCGCCGTGTTGTGCGTGGTCGTCGCGGGCCTGCTCAAGAGGCCTTTCGGCTACGTTGCCGGCAGCGCCGTACAAGTGCTGGCGATCTGCACGGGCTTCCTCGTACCGGCCATGTTCTTCCTCGGCGCGATCTTCGCGGCGCTGTGGATCACGGCGATTATCGTCGCTCGCCGTGTCGAGGGCGCTACTTCCCGCTAAAGTCGGCCTACATGGCCGTCCCCCCGATCCAGCGGTCGCCTGATCCGGCTGGCCCCAGATACCCGTGGCTGCTCGACGTGGTGCTCGGGCTCCTCGTCGTGGCCGCGCTACCGCTGGCGATCGTCGCGATCCCCAACACGCTCTCTGTCGTCGCCAGGCTGCTGCCCGGCGACATCGACCAGGTCGGGCTGATGCGCACGCACGGGCTCGCGCTGCCTGCGCTGATGCTGACCGTGCCGCTCGCCTCCGTGGCGCTGCGGCGGGTCAGGGTGGCTCACGTCCTGGTCGCCGGGCTGGCGCTGGTGGCCCTGTCCGATGCCGCTGGTGGATATGCGGCCTCTGAGTTTCTTGTCGGCGTCGTACGGGTGTTGCGGGGCGTCGGCGCCGGGATGGTCGTTCCCGCCACGCTGGTGGCCGTCTGGGATCGGGTGCCGGTCTTGCGGGCTCTGTGGGTGGGCGTGTTCAGCCTGAGCCTGCTCGTGGCCCAGGCGCTGGCGTTGTGGCCGCTCGACGACGTGAGCAGCTGGAAGGTCACGCTGCAGCCGTACCCCATGGTGACGGGGGTCGCGCTTGCGCTGGCGGCCGCGTACCTGGTGGGTTGGATGGTGCTCGGCCGACCGGCCGAGCCCGCCCCTGACGCCGGGGAACGCAGCCGGTTGCTGCTGGCTGCCGTGCCCGCGGCCGGTGTCGCGGTCGTGGCGATCAGCACCGCCACCGAGGGGTGGCGGGCCATCGCGGTGATCGTGCTGGCCGCGCTGGCCGTCGCCGGGCTGCTGGCGCTGGCCTCGATCGGGGCCGGCGAGAGCCGTACTCTGGCGTACTCCATGGTGGCTGTGGGTGTTGTGGTGCTGCCCAGTGCGGCTCAGGTGACTCTGGTGGAGATGGGGGGTCTCGGCGGGCCTGGGCTGCGAGGGTTGTGGGTTCCTTATGCCGTGGCCGGGGTGCTGGCCGTCGGCGCTTCCGTGGTGGTGCGGCTGTTCACGCAGGCTGCTGGGCGGTGGCTGGCGCCTCTTGGGTTGTTGGCCATGGTGGTGGGGCTTTGCTCGGTGCGGCTCGTGGTGCCGTCGGCTGATGGGCTGGTGCTGGCGGTGCCGTTCACGCTGCTCGCCGTGGGGGCCGCTGTGGCGTTGACATCGACGTTGCAGGAGGTGGGGGTCGGTGTGGCGGTGTTCGGGCTGTCGTTGTGCTTCGCCGGGGTGCTGGCCGGGTTCCTGCTGGGCACTGGGGTGCAGATGGTGATGCTCGACGGGGTGACGTCGGCGCAGCAGCTGGTGGACAGCTTTGTGGGTGCGTTGCACTGGTGGGCTTTGATCGGCGGGTTCCTGGTGGTGGCGGTCATCGTGCTCGCCGCCGTGATGGCTCGGCGTCCTGCGGAGGAGGCTGCTGGCGAACCGTTGCCTGACGACGAGGGTTCGCCCGACTCGACCGGGCCGGTGCCCGCGGTGCCGCCGCAGGCACACTCGCCAGAGGACACTCCCCCTCCGTAGGGCCTTTCCGTACGAAACCAGGGTGGGTGCGGGACGGTAAGCTGAGGCACCACGGCGACGCGTGGGCTCGTGCCCCGCGAAGCATCCTCGCGGTCCAGGCCGGGCGTCTGCCGCGACCCCACTCTGTTCAAAGGAGAACGTCAAGTGTCCGAGCGCACTCTTGTCCTGATCAAGCCCGACGGGGTTAAGCGCGGCCTCATCGGTGACGTGATCGCCCGCGTGGAGCGCAAGGGCCTCAAGGTCGTGGCGATGGAACTGCGCACCCTCGACACCGACACCGCCAAGGCGCACTACGCCGAGCACTCCGAGCGGCCGTTCTTCGGCGAGCTCGTCGAGTTCATCACCTCTGGGCCGCTCGTGGCCCTGGTGCTGGAGGGGCCGCGTGCCGTCGAGGCCTTCCGCGCGCTGGCCGGCGCCACCGACCCGGTCAAGTCGGCCCCGGGGACGATCCGTGGCGACCACGCTCTCGAGATCGGCGAGAACGTCGTTCACGGGTCCGACTCGCCTGAGTCCGCCGCCCGGGAGATCAAGATCTTCTTCCCGGACCGTTTCTGATCCGGTCCCTCTCGGCTCGATCGCGCTCGTGCAGCTCTCGCTGTGCGGGCGCGTTTTTGTCGGCCGTCCGCCGTATGGTTGGCGCGACTGGATGGGCGAGAAGATAGCAGTGGGGCTGTCGGAGCATTTTTTGTCAGAGGTTTCCCATAAGGTTGACCACGATTGACAAGTGGTGTGCGGGCTGCGGACGGCGACAGTCGTGATGGTGGCGGGTTTGGAGCGTTCCAGCGGGCTACCGGGTCTTGTGGTGCAATCCGGGCAAAATTGCGGTTTAGGTAGGGGCTGGAAATTTTGAGGGGCGCGAAGGCTCATTGCGTCCATCGGTGGGTACGTCACGTTACGATTCGAATTCGATCCGTAGTCATTCGCGAACGACGTTACGGAGGGCTCCGTTCCCCATGGGCAGCAAGCTCGCGTTTCTCGGCCGTGACATGGCGGTCGACCTGGGCACCGCCAACACGTTGGTGTACGTGCGTGGCCGGGGCATCGTACTCAACGAGCCGTCAGTCGTTGCGATCAACACCGCCACCGGGAAGATCGTGGCCGTCGGCATCGAGGCCAAGCGGATGATCGGTCGTACGCCTGGCAACATCATCGCGGTCCGCCCGCTCAAGGACGGCGTGATCGCCGACTTCGACGTCACCGAGCGGATGCTGCGATATTTCATCCAGAGGGTGCACAGACGGCGTCACTTTGCCAAGCCGCGCATCATCATCGCCGTTCCGAGCGGCATCACCAGCGTGGAGCAGCGTGCGGTGAAGGAGGCCGGATACGCGGCGGGCGCCAGGAAGGTCTACATCGTCGAGGAGCCGATGGCGGCCGCCATCGGGGCGGGGCTGCCGGTGCACGAGCCCACCGGAAACATGGTGGTCGACGTCGGCGGCGGCACCACCGAGGTGGCGATCATCTCGATGGGTGGCGTGGTCACGAGCCAGTCGATCAGGATCGGCGGTGACGAGCTCGACCAGGCGGTGATCTCGTTCGCCAAGAAGGAGTTCTCACTGATGCTCGGCGAGCGCACCGCCGAGGAGATCAAGATGGCCATCGGCTCGGCCTGCCCCGGCAGCGAGGAGTCGCACGCGGAGATCCGCGGCCGCGACCTGGTCAGCGGGCTGCCCAAGACCATCATCGTGTCGAGCGAGGAGATCAGGAAGGCCACCGAGGAGCCGGTGAACGCGATCGTGGACGCGGTGAAGACCACGCTCGACAAGTGCCCGCCCGAGCTGTCCGGCGACATCATGGACCGCGGCATCGCGCTCACCGGCGGGGGCGCGCTGCTCAAGGGGCTGGACGAGCGGGTCAAGGCCGAGACGGGCATGCCTGTGCATCTCGTCGACAACGCCCTCGACTCGGTCGCCATCGGCTCTGGCAAGTGCGCTGAGGAGTTCGAGGCGCTGCAACAGGTTCTGGTGCCGGAGTCGCGACACTGATGAGAGACTCGCGCCGGGCCCGGCTGATCCTCGGAGTGCTGCTGACCGCGGCCCTGGTCACCCTGACCATCGACCATCGCACCGGCGACAACTCGCCGCTGCGCCCGCTGCGCGCGGCGGGGTCGTGGCTGTTCGGCACGGCGGAGCGGTTCGGCAGCGGGGTGGTGCGGCCCGTCGGAGGGTTCGTGCAAGCAGTCCTGAGCGCACCAAGCGCTCAGGAGCGCATCCGGGGGCTCAAGGCGGAGAACGCCCGGCTACGGTCGGGCCTGGTGGCCGGCAAGCTCGACGCGGCCCGGTCCAAGGAGCTCCAGCAGTTGCTGGGGCTGGCGGGGACGGCCGGATACAAGGTGGTCACGGCGAACGTGGTCGCCAGGCGCGGCCAGCCGGGCTTCGAGGACGCCGTGCAGATCGACGTGGGCACCGGTGACGGCATCCGGACGGAGATGACCGTGCTCAACGGCGACGGGTTGGTCGGGCGCGTCATTCAGGCCTCCGCGCACACCTCGACGGTGCTGCTGCTCAGCGACCCGGCCTCGGCGGCGGGGGCGCGGTTGGAGGGCGGCAGGGAGATCGGGGTCGTGCACGGGGTGGGCGAGAACGGGCGGCTCGTCCAGTTCCGGCTGCTCGACTCGACGGCACCGCTGACCAGGGGCGGGCGCATCGTCAGCTTCGGCTCGCAAAACGGCGCGCCCTATGTCCCGGGGGTGCCGATCGGGGTGATCGAGCGGGTGGAGTCGACGCCGGGGGAGCTGACGCGGATCGCGTACGCCCGTCCGTACGCGGATCTGACGGCGCTGGACGTGGTCGGCGTGGTGGTGGAGGGGCCCAAGCGGGATCCGAGGGACGCGGTGCTGCCTGCCAAGGAGGGGTCGCGGTGATCGGGGTCGGGTCCGGGGCGGCTGCCTGGAGAGCGATCATGATGATCGGGGGGCGGTTTGGCGGCGTGCGCCGAGGAGAGGGTGCGGAGTCCGGAGGCGCGGTTCGGGGTGCCTGGAGGCGAGGGACCGCCCTTCGGGGCGACTGCCGGCGGAGTGGCGCCGTGATGCGGGTGTCGTTCGTGGTGGTTGCCGGAGAGGGGCGCGGTGAGCGGGGCGTGGTCGTTCCTGCTGGCTTGTGGGAAAGGGTCGCTGTTTGTGGTGATCGCCGGGAGCGGACGGCAGCGAGTGAGGCTGGACGGGAGCGGGCGGCAGCGGGCGAGGCCGGCTGGGAGCGGGCGGGAGTGGGCGAGGTCCGTCGGCGGACGGCGGTGAGCTGGGGTCGCCGGAGGCCGGTGGTCGTGAGTGGCGTGTCGTGCGTGGTGAATGGCGGGGAGGGGTTGCGTTGATCGGCGGGGTGTCCGTGCTGCTGGCGTTCCTGGCACAGGTCATGCTGGTCAATCGGCTGCCGCTGCCTGCCGGGGGTGCGCCTGATCTCGTGCTGCTGGCCGTGGTCGGGGCGGCGCTGGCGCGGGGGCCCGCGGAGGGGGCGTTGCTCGGGTTCTTCGCCGGGTTGCTCGTCGACATCATGCCGCCGACCGCGCATCTCGTCGGCCAGTACGCGTTCGTGCTGGCGCTCGTCGGCTACGTGGCCGGGCGGGGCGCCGGTGGGCCCGTGACCACCGTGGTGTTGTGCGTGTTGATGGCGCCCCTGCTGGCGGCGGCCGTGGGCGGGTTGATCTCCGATCCGCGGGTGACGATGTCCACGTTGACCGAGCAGGTGCCCGTCAGCGTCGTCTACACCCTCGTCGTCTCCCCTGTCGTGATCTGGCTGACCACGCGGGACAGGCAGGCGAGGTTCTCGACATGATCAGGATGCGCGCCCGGCTGCTGGTGCTGCACGTGCTCGTGCTGACCCTGCTCGTCGTGCTGGCCATGCGGCTGTGGCAGGTGCAGGTGGTGCGCGGGCAGGAGTTCGTGGCGCGGGCGACGGAGACCAGGACGCGGGCCGTGATCGTGCCGGCCGTGCGCGGGCAGATCCTCGACTCGTCGGGGCGGCCCCTGGTGCGCAACAAGACCGCGCTGGTCGTCTCCGTGGACAGGACCAGGCTGACCAGGATGCGCGACGGTGGCATGAAGGTGCTCGGCAAGCTCGCGGCGGTGCTCGGTAAGCCGGTCGCGCAGTTGCAGCAGCGCATCACGCCGTGCGGGCCGGGCATCGCCAAGCCGTGCTGGACCGGGTCGCCGTACCAGCCGGTTCCGCTGGACGAGAAGGTCGACACTCGTGAGGCGCTGCAGATCCTCGAGCGGCAGGAGGAGTTTCCCGGGGTGACGGCGGAGATCCACTCCGTCAGGGAATATCCGGGCGGTCGGGCAGCAGCGCAGATGCTCGGCTATCTGCAGCCGGTCACCGAGGCCGAGCTGGAGAAACGTGAAGGGCTCAAGGCCAGCTTCTCCGGGGTGGACCTGGCCGGGCGTGACGGGCTCGAATACGTCTACGACGACGCGTTGCGGGGCAAGTCCGGGCTGCGGCGGGTCCAGGTCGACAGGATGGGCAAGGCGCTGGGGATCGAGGAGCAGATCACGCCCGTGCCCGGTGACCACCTGGTGACCAGCATCGACTCACGGGTGCAGGCCGTGGTGGAGAAGGCGCTGGCGAAGGCGATGAAGTCCGCGCCGTCGGCGGACGGCGGGGCAGGGGTGGTGCTCGACGCCCGTACGGGGCGGGTCGTGGCGGTGGCCAGCGCACCCGGATACGACCCTGCGGTCTGGGCCGGTGGGATCTCGACCCGCGGATACCAGTGGCTGCTGTCGGACAAGTCGGGCAAGCCGCTGGTGTCGCGGGCGATCAATGGGCAGTTCGCGCCCGGGTCGACGTTCAAGATCTCGTCGGTGACGTCGATGCTGCGGGCCGGTTATCCGCTGAACGGCACCTATGGCTGCCCGGGCTCCGTCATGGTGGGCGGTCGGGCGTTCAACAACTTCCGCGGGATCTCGCTGGGCACGCTCAGCCTGCACACCGCGCTGGTCAAGTCGTGCGACACGATCTTCTATCAGGCCTCGTACGAGCAGTATCTGAAGGACGGCGGGCGCAACCCGAAGAAGAAGACCAAAGAGGTGTTCGCCAACACGGCGAGGGCGTTCGGGTTCGGGTCGCCGACCGGCGTGGACCTGCCCGGGGAGTCGTCCGGGCGCATCCCCGACCGGGCGTGGAAGAAGGATCTGTGGAACCGGACCAGCGCTGTGAGCTGCGAGCGCTCGCGCAAGGGATATCCGGAGGAGAAGGACAGGGCGCGGGCGGAGTTCCTCAAGCGGCTCGCGCTGGAGAACTGCACCGAGGGGTTCCTGCTGCGCCCCGGTGACTCGGCCAACTTCTCCATCGG
This sequence comes from Nonomuraea marmarensis, assembly GCF_043197025.1. NCBI lineage: Bacteria > Bacillati > Actinomycetota > Actinomycetes > Streptosporangiales > Streptosporangiaceae > Nonomuraea > Nonomuraea marmarensis. Next base: position 234,730 of record NZ_JBICRM010000013.1, on the reverse strand, counting down.
CCAGGGTGACGTGCTGGTCACGCCGATGCAGCTGGCCAGGGCGTACATGGCGCTGGTGAGCGATGGCAAGGTGCGCAGCCCGCGCATCGGGTGGGCGCAGGTGCGGCCCGACGGCAAGGTGGTCAAAACCATCGATGTGCCGGTGGTGGGCAAGCTGCCGCTCAGCGAGAAGGAGCGCCTCTACATCAAGAACGCGCTGAGCCAGGTGGCCGCGGACGGCACCGCGGCTGGGGCCTTCAGCGGGTTCCCGATGAACGAGGTGCGCATCGGCGGCAAGACCGGTACGGCGGAGGTGTGGGGCAAGCAGGACACCTCGTGGTTCGCCTCGTTCGCGCCCACGAAGAAACCCCAGTATGTGGTGGTTGTCATGGTCTCCCAGGGTGGGATGGGCGCGTCGACGGCGGCGCCGGCCGTGCGGGAGATCTACGAGGGGATCTACGGCATCAAGCGGCACCCGGCCGTGCCTGGGGGGCGGCTCACGACGAGGCTGCCGAGGTTCGCGCCCGACGGAACGGTGACCCGGGGATGAGTGCCGGTGCGGGTGGCTCGGTGATGGGCTGCTGGGACGGTGGCCGGGGGATGGCCGGGCGCGTGGTCGGTGGGGCGGGGGGCCGCGGATGATCGATCGTACGATGGCCATGCGGCGGCCCTCGTTGTTGCGGCGGGTGGTCGGCGAGGAGTCGGCGGTGCGGCGGCTCGACGGGCTGATGCTGGTCGCCGTGGCCGGGCTGTGCGTGATCGGCACGCTGCTGGTGTGGTCGTCCACCAGGACGTGGGCGCCCGGATCGACGGGGCTGGTGAAGAAGCACCTGCTCAACGAGGTCATCGGGGTGGTGCTGTGCGGCGTCGTGGCCATGGTCGACCACCGGGCGATGCGGGCGTACGCGCCTCTGGTGTTCCTGGTGTCGCTGATCGGGCTGGGGCTGGTGCTCACGCCGCTGGGGGCGACGATCAACGGGTCGCACTCGTGGATCCTGCTCGGCGGGGGGTTCGCGGTGCAGCCGTCCGAGTTCGCCAAGGTCGGGCTGCTGCTGATCATCGCGATGCTGCTGGCGCAGCCGGCCGAGGGGACCGACAGGCCGCGCGGGCTCGACACCGTGCTGGCCCTCATCGCCGCGGCGATCACGATGGGGCTGGTGATGCTGCAGCCCGACCTCGGCACCGCAATGGTGCTGGCGGTGATCACGGCGGCCGGACTGATCCTCGGTGGGGTGCGCAAGCGGTGGGTCGGGTTGCTGGCGCTGGTGGCCGGCGCCGGGGTGTTCTCGGTGTTCTACTTCCAGCTGCTGGAGCCGTACCAGATTGCGCGGTTCACCGCGTTCGTCGATCCGAGCGTCGATCCGCGGGGCGTGGGCTACAACAGCACGCAGTCGCTGATCGCGATCGGCTCGGGGGAGCTGCTGGGCAAAGGACTGCTCGGAGGGGGGCAGACGACCGGGCGGTTCGTGCCGGAGCAGCACACCGACTTCATCTTCACGGTGGCGGGGGAGGAGTTCGGGTTCCTCGGGTCTGTCACGGTCGTGCTGCTGCTCGGAGTGGTGCTGCTGCGCGGGCTGAAGATCGCCAGGAAGTGCGAGGACAGGTTCGGGACGCTGGTCGCGGGGACGATCGTGTGCTGGTTCGCGTTCCAGACGTTCATCAATGTGGGGATGACGATCGGGATCATGCCGATCACCGGGTTGCCGCTGCCGTTCGTGTCCTATGGCGGCACCGCCACGTTTGCCAATCTGATTGCGATTGGGTTGCTGCAGGCCATCAGGATGCGAAGACAGTCGTTTAATTAGATGTATGTTCTTGGCCTATTGCGATGAGTGCGAGGAGCGCTTTCTGCTACCCGCGAACCACGTCGTCGGCGTGCACAATCTCGAGAGCGGTGTCATTGCCATCGAGCTGACCTGCTACGAAGGGCACCACATCCTGGTGCTCAGCGGAAACGACATCGACATCCCCGGACCTGCCACCGTCTGATCGCCGCTACCCTGGACCGTATGCCTGTCGAGTCGATTTTCCCCCGCCTGGAAGCGCTGCTGCCCAAGGTGCAGAAGCCCATCCAGTACGTCGGGGGTGAGCTCAACTCGACCGTCAAGGACTGGGATTCCGCCGACGTGCGATGGGCGTTGATGTATCCGGACGCCTACGAGGTCGGGCTGCCCAACCAGGGTGTGGCGATCCTCTACGAGATCCTCAACGAGCTGCCCGCGACGCTGGCCGAGCGCACTTATGCGGTCTGGCCGGACCTTGAGGCGCTCATGCGGGCCGAGGGCGTCCCGCAGTTCACCGTCGACGGGCACCGGCCCGTGCGTGCCTTCGACGTGCTCGGGGTGTCGTTCTCGACCGAGCTCGGCTACACCAACATGCTGACGGCGCTCGACCTGGCCGGCATTCCGCTGCTGGCCGTGGACCGGGGCGACGACGATCCGATCGTGCTCGCGGGCGGCCACGCGGCCTTCAACCCCGAGCCGGTCGCCGACTTCCTCGACGCGGCCGTGCTCGGCGACGGGGAGCAGATCTCCATAGCCATCTCCGAGGTCGTCAGGGAGTGGAAGGCCGAGGGCCGGCCGGGTGGGCGTGACGAGTTGCTGATGCGGCTCGCGGAGTCCGGCGGGGTCTATGTGCCGAAGTTCTACGACGTGGACTACCACCCGGACGGGCGCATCAAGCGGGTCGCGCCCAACAGGGCCGACGTTCCGTGGCGGGTGCACAAGCACACCGTGATGGACCTCGACGAGTGGCCCTACCCGAAGAAGCCGCTGGTCCCGCTGGCGGAGACGGTGCACGAGCGGTTCAGCGTGGAGATCTTCCGCGGCTGCACGCGCGGGTGCCGGTTCTGCCAGGCCGGCATGATCACCCGCCCGGTGCGTGAGCGTTCGATCACCACGATCGGCGCCATGGTGGAAAACGGCATCAAGGAGTCCGGCTTCAACGAGGTCGGCCTGCTGTCGCTGTCGTCCGCCGACCACTCCGAGATCGCCGACGTGGCCAAGGGTCTGGCCGACCGCTACGAAGGCACCAACACCTCGCTGTCCCTGCCCTCGACCAGGGTCGACGCGTTCAACATCGACCTGGCCAACGAGTTCTCCAGGAACGGCAGGCGCTCGGGCCTGACGTTCGCGCCGGAGGGCGGCTCGGAGCGCATGCGCAAGGTGATCAACAAGATGGTCACCGAGGAAGACCTGATCCGCACTGTCACCACGGCCTACTCGCAGGGGTGGCGGCAGGTCAAGCTCTACTTCATGTGCGGGCTGCCCACGGAGCAGGACGAGGACGTGCTCGGCATCGCCGACCTGGCCAAGAAGGTCATCAAGGCGGGCCGCGAGGCCACCGGCAGCCGCGACATCCGCTGCACCGTCTCCATCGGCGGCTTCGTGCCCAAGCCGCACACGCCGTTCCAGTGGGCGGGGCAGGCCGACCACGAGACCGTCGACCGGCGGCTCAGGGCACTGCGCGACTCGCTCAGGGGCGACAGGCAATACGGCAGGGCCATCGGGTTCCGCTACCACGACGGCAAACCGTCCATCGTGGAAGGGTTGCTCTCGCGGGGTGACCGCAGAGTCGGCTCCGTGATCCGGGCCGTCTGGGAGGACGGCGGGCGGTTCGACGGGTGGAGCGAGCACTTCTCGTACGAGCGCTGGACGGCGGCCGCCGAGAAGGCCGGGGTGGACGTCGACTGGTACACCACGCGCGAGCGCGAGGAAAACGAGGTCCTGCCGTGGGACCACCTCGACGCCGGGCTCGACCGCGAATGGCTCTGGCAGGACTGGCAGGAGGCCGTCTCCGGCGGCGAGGTCGAGGACTGCCGCTGGACTCCGTGCTACGACTGCGGCGTTTGCCCGACCATGGGGACAGAAATCCAAATCGGCCCTACAGGGCGAAAACTCCTTCCTCTTACGGTGGTCTAGCGCGCTCAGTGGGCGAGCCGTGCCTCGGCGTACACATAGCACCTGTCAGGGCGGCTTATCCTGAGACGAAGGAACTCTTACAAAGGGAAGGACGACAAGCTCTGAAACCTGTTCCCGAAGGGCCTCCGCCCGCGCCCACGGTGCAGCGCCTGCGTGTGCGTTACGCCAAGCGCGGCCGCCTGCGCTTCACCAGCCACCGCGACATCTCGCGGGCCGTTGAGAGGGCGGTCCGCCGTGCCGGCATTCCGGTGGCCTACAGCGCGGGTTTCTCGCCCCACCCGAAGATCTCCTACGCAGGCGCGGCGCCGACCGGCGTCGCCAGCGAAGCCGAATACCTCGAGATCGGTGTTACCACGCCGTGCGTCCCCGACCAGGTCAGGCAGGGCCTGGACGAGTCGCTTCCGCCTGGACTCGATGTGCTCGACGTTGTGGAGGCGGGTCCGGGGGGGCTGGCCGACCGCTTGGAGGTCTCCGACTGGGAGGTGCGGCTGCCTGGTGCCGATCGCGAACTCGCCGAGGTGGCGGCGGAGAAGTTCCTCGCGGCGGGCACCGTGGAAGTCGAGCGCCTCACCAAGAAGGGCCCCCGCCGCTTCGACGCGCGGGAGGCCGTCCTGGGGCTCGTGGTGTCCGAGGGAGCAGACAGAACCGCAGCTCAGATGCTTGGAGGACCGTGTGTCATACTGCGCATGGTTGTTCGGCACATGACGCCTGCCGTTCGACCCGACGATGTGCTCACAGGGCTGCGCCTTGTGGCCGACTTCGCGCCGCCGGTTCCCCCCGAGGTGACCAGGCTGGCGCAGGGGCCGCTCGACGTCAGCACTGGTGCGCTTGCCGACCCGCTCGACCTGGACCGCGATACGACGCGCGGCGGCGAGGCGGGACCGGCGGGTGAGTACGTCGTCGGTTAAGGAAGTGCCCTGCGCGAGCCGGGCACGACCGCTGACAGGACTTGGCGCCAACGCCTCCTCACCGGAGGCGGAGGCGGACAACGAGACACGAGGGCTCCTGCGCGGCGCGGCGACGCGCCCGGGAGCTGACGGGAGAGCGCCCGCATGCTCGACAACGAGCCCAACGCCGGGGCCTTTGGCCCTGACGGGGAGACAACTGAACAGTCCGAGGTGACCAAGCGTCGCCGCTCCGCCAGCCGCCCCGCGGGTCCCCCGCCGGAGCTGCCCGAGGAGCCGGCCTCCGTTCCGGTCACCGTTCCCGCCGCGCAGGCCGCGCCGTCGGTGGCCGAAGTGCAGCCGGTGCAGATTACCGCTGCGCAGCGGGCCGCTGGTGAGCCTGATCCTGAGATCCTCGCGGCCGCCGCCACTACTGCTGATGCTGGTACGGCTCCTGCGCCCGCGGGCGAGAGTCCGGTAGAGGCAGCTGTGGCGGAGGCCGTGGCCGAAGAGAAGCCCAAGAGGGCTCCGAGGACGCGTTCCACTGCTACGGCGACGCGGCGACGTACGACGAAGAAGGCCGCCGAGGCTGAGACGGAAGCTGCGGGAGCGCTCCCGGAGGGTGGCGCGCCCGCCGAGGCCGCCGCCGCTGAGGAAGTCGCTCCGGTGAAGCGGCGCAGGACTCGCAAGAAGGAAGAGGCCGTGGCGCCTGAGGCTCCCGCGGCCGTCGTCGATGAGGCGGCGAGTGTGGCGCCGGCCGAGGCCGCTGAGGCCGGTGGTGATGCCGGGGTGGCGGCGCCCTCCGGCGGTGGTGAGGTTGCCGCTGGTGTCCGTGAGGCCAGGGACGTGGCGCCGAGTGGCGCGGCCGACGCGGTGCGTTCCGGGGATGTCGAGGCGGATGCCGACGAAGACTTCATGGAGAGCCTGCCCCAGGACGAGCCCCTCGACGACGAGCCCGCCGGTGAGGATCTCGACGAGGACGTCGTGCGGCCGAGCCTGCTGGCCGACCCGTTCGGGTTGTCCGCGCGCAGGCAGGACGAGCCGGGCACCGCGTTCGAGCGGCCGGCGGCCATCTTCGCGCCGCTGTTCCAGGCGCCCGACCCCAGCAAGGCCAAGCCTGCCACTCGGCGGGTCGAGCCGCCGCCCGTCGCCGAGCCCGTTGCGGCCGAGGAGCGGGTCGACGAGACCGTGACCGAGGACGAGACCGAGGACGACACCTCCGACGAGCAGGAAGAGGAGGGCGGCGGCCGGCGTCGTCGCCGTCGGCGTGGCGGCAGGGGACGCGGCAAGTCGCGCGAGCGTGACGAGTCCGAGGACGGCGAGGAGTCCGAGGAGGAGTCCGACGAGGAGCAGGGCGAGGAGGCCCAGGAAGAGGAGGCCTCCGGCTCGCGCCGTCGGCGTCGCCGCCGTCGCCGTGGCGGGGACGAGGGTGCCGAGCCGGCCAGCGACGATCCCCCGAACACGGTGGTGCGCATCCGCGCGCCGCGCTCGGGGCGTACGGCGTCGCTCGACACCGCCACCGACGGCGTGCAGAGCGTGCGCGGCTCCACCAGGCTCGAGGCCAAGAAGCAGCGCCGCCGCGAGGGGCGCGAGCTCGGCCGCAGGCGGCCGCCGATCATCACGGAGTCGGAGTTCCTGGCCCGCCGCGAGTCCGTCGACCGGATGATGGTGGTGCGCAGGCAGGGCGACCGTACGCAGATCGGTGTGCTGGAGGACGGCGTGCTCGTCGAGCACTACGTCAACCGCGAGGCCAGCCAGTCCTACGTCGGCAACGTCTACCTCGGCAAGGTGCAGAACGTGCTGCCGTCGATGGAGGCGGCGTTCGTGGACATCGGCAAGGGCAGGAACGCCGTTCTGTACGCCGGTGAGGTGAACTTCGACACCGCCGGGCTGGAGGGTCAGCCCAAGCGCATCGAGGCCGCCCTGAAGTCCGGGCAGTCGGTGCTCGTGCAGGTCACCAAGGACCCGATCGGGCACAAGGGTGCTCGGCTCACGTCGCAGATCAGCCTGCCCGGGCGTTACCTGGTCTACGTCCCCGATGGGTCGATGACCGGGATCAGCCGTAAGCTGCCCGACAAGGAACGCACTCGGCTCAAGAGCATCCTGAAGAAGGTCATGCCGGAGAACGCCGGTGTGATCGTGCGTACCGCCGCTGAGGGTGCTTCCGAGGACGAGCTGGCCCGTGATGTGGCCCGTCTGTCCGCGCAGTGGGAGAGCATCCAGAAGAAGGCCAAGTCGGCGAGCCCGCCCGAGCTGCTGTCCGCCGAGCCCGATCTCACCATCCGGGTCGTGCGGGACGTGTTCAACGAGGACTTCACCTCGCTGGTCGTGCAGGGTGACGACGCCTGGGACACGGTCGACGACTACGTCAAGTACGTCGCGCCGCACCTGGGCGAACGCCTGTCGAAGTGGGACGGCGGGCAGGGCGACGTGTTCGAGTCGTACCGGATCGACGAGCAGCTCGGCAAGGCGCTCGAACGCAAGGTGTGGCTGCCGAGCGGCGGCTCGCTGGTGATCGACCGTACCGAGGCGATGACCGTCGTCGACGTCAACACCGGCAAGTTCACCGGGCAGGGCGGCAACCTCGAAGAGACTGTCACGCGCAACAACCTGGAGGCGGCCGAGGAGATCGTCCGCCAGCTCAGGCTCCGCGACATCGGCGGCATCATCGTCATCGACTTCATCGACATGGTGCTCGAGTCCAACCGGGACCTGGTGCTGCGACGGCTGCTGGAGTGCCTGGCCCGTGACAGGACCAAGCACCAGGTGGCCGAGGTGACCTCGCTGGGGCTGGTCCAGATGACGCGTAAGCGGGTCGGTCAGGGGCTGCTGGAGGCGTTCTCGACGCCCTGCGACTGCTGCAACGGGCGTGGCGTGCTGGTCTCCACCGAGCCGGTCGAGGCCAAGCCGGAGCCGCGCGGCACGCAGGGGAAGATGGCCATCGAGAAGGCGGTCTCCGACAAGGTTTCCGCGGCCAAGGACTCCGCCAGCCGTGATACGGTGACCGGTGCGCTTGAAGGCGTCCCTGTTGAGGACGACCAGGCCAGCCAGACTTCCGGCAGAGGGCGGCGACGCTCTCGCCGTACCAAGTCAGCCGAGTAGCCTCGGCAGGCTTCCGACGTTCCGTCCGGTTCGCCTAGGGGACCAGTAATCCGGTACCCTGGTGAACCGGTGCGTCAGGTGACGTGCCCTGTTGGCGCGCTTACTCGGTTCGTCGGTATCGAGACAGGCCGAATGATAGGCGCAGCATTCGGAGTCAGCGGCCATCCCTTCATGGGGTGGTCGAGGATCGCAACAGTGAGTCAGTAGAAGGGTTCCGCGGTGTACGCGATCGTTCGTTGCGGCGGCAGGCAGCAGAAGGTCTCCGTCGGTGACGTCCTCGAGGTGGACAAGGTCGCCGGCGACGTCGGCTCTTCGGTTTCGCTGCCGACGGTGCTCGTCGTCAACGACGGCGATGTGACCACCGAGGCGGGCAAGTTCACGGTCAGCGCCGAGATCCTCGGTGAGACCAAGGGCCCGAAGATCCGCATTCTCAAGTACAAGAACAAGACCGGTTACAAGAAGCGCCAGGGGCACCGCCAGCGGTACACCCAGGTGAAGATCACCGGTATCGACCAGGCCTGATCGGGGAGTTTGAGAGATGGCACACAAGAAGGGCGCGTCGTCCACCCGGAACGGCCGTGACTCCAACGCTCAGCGCCTGGGCGTCAAGCGCTTCGGCGGCCAGTTGGTCAACGCGGGCGAGATCATCGTCCGGCAGCGTGGCACCCACTTCCACCCCGGTGACAACGTGGGGCGCGGTGGGGATGACACGCTGTTCGCTTTGACGGCCGGGCATGTGCAGTTCGGCACGAAGCGCGGGCGTCGGGCCGTCAGCATCGTTCCTGTCGCGGAGTAGGGTTTCCTCCTCCTCCGGACCTTTGGGTTTGTTGCTTTAGGGGTGGATCGATCGGTTGTCGATCCACCCCTTGGCGTTTTTTGGGGTTGGCTTCTTTCCGGGCTGGGCGCCGTTGGAATCGCGCCGGACCTTGGGGTGCTGCTGTCCGATGGGCCTCGTGTGTTGGAATGAGATGCCCCTGGTGGGGTGATGGAGGAATGTGGGATGCCGGACTTTGTGGACCAGGTGGTCCTTCATATCAGTGCCGGTGACGGGGGGAACGGGTGTGCCTCCATCCACCGGGAGAAGTTCAAGCCGCTCGGCGGTCCCGACGGAGGGAACGGCGGGCGCGGGGGTGATGTCGTTCTTGAGGTCGATCCCAATACCCCCACTTTGCTCGACTATCACCGCCGGCCGCATCGGAACGCCGAGAACGGGAAACAGGGGCAGGGGTCCAACCGGGATGGGGCCAACGGGGGCGATGTGGTCCTGGCTGTGCCCAATGGGACCGTGGTGAAGGATGTTGCCACGGGTGAGGTGCTGGTCGATCTCGTGGGGGCCGGTACGCGGTACGTGATCGCCCAGGGCGGGCACGGCGGGCTGGGGAACGCCGCGCTGGCCAGCACCAAGCGGAAGGCGCCCGGGTTCGCGTTGCTGGGGGAGCCCGGGGATGCGCTGGACGTCATGCTGGAGCTCAAGAGCGTGGCCGATGTGGCGTTGGTCGGGTTTCCGAGTGCCGGCAAATCATCGCTGATCGCCGCTCTGAGCGCGGCCAAGCCGAAGATCGCCGATTATCCGTTCACCACCCTGATTCCCAATCTGGGGGTTGTGACCGCCGGGGACAACGTGTTCACCGTTGCCGATGTGCCGGGGCTCATTCCGGGGGCTTCGCAGGGGAAGGGGCTCGGGCACGAGTTCCTGCGGCACGTCGAGCGGTGTGACATGCTCGTGCACGTCATCGACTGCGCCACCATGGAGCCCGGACGGGATCCGATCACGGACTACGAGGTGATCGAGGCGGAGCTGAGGGCGTACGGGAAGCTCGAGGACCGGCCGCGGCTGGTCGTGCTGAACAAGGCCGACGTGCCCGACGCCCGCGAGCTGGCCGAGCTGGTCACGCCCGAGTTCGAGGCTCGGGGGTTGCGGGTGTTCACGATTTCCGCCGCCACCCGTGACGGACTGCGGGAGCTCACCTTCGCCATGGGTGAGTGGGTCGCGGTGGCCAGGGCCAACAAGCCGGTCGAGGAGCCCACGCGGCTGGTGATCAGGCCCAAGCAGCTCGGGGAGGCCGGGTTCCGGGTGCGGCGGGTCACTGAGAGCCTGTTTCAGATCACCGGTGAGAAGCCCGAGCGGTGGATCAGGCAGACGGACTTCAGCAACGACGAGGCCGTGGGTTATCTCGCCGACCGGCTCGAACGGCTCGGTGTCGAGGGGGAGCTGGCCAAGGCCGGCGCCACCGCCGGTGCCGAGGTGGTCATCGGGCCCATGGAGGGCGGATACGTCTTCGACTGGCAGCCCACGCTCAGCGCCGAGTCCGTACGGCAGGGTCCGAGGGGGTCCGACAGCCGCCTCGGGTAGCTCCCAGCCCCTGGTTGGTCAGGGGCGTAGGGTTGCGTCGGCGCCCCCGTCGGCGTAGAGGATCTGGCCGGTCATGAACGAGTTGTCCGCGCCGACCATCCGCGCCGGCAGCGATGCGATCGGGGCCACCGGGCCCGGGAAGCCCAGCGGCTGCGGCATCGTCGCGCTGCGCCGCGCGACTCGCCCGTGGAGGTCACGGCCGCCATGCGCCGGGCCGTGGCGAGCATCACCCTCTCCCGGAACGGATAGGCTTCCAGACGTGCGGGAACAGCTCAGCTCAGCGTCGAGGGTCGTCGTCAAGGTCGGCTCCTCCTCGCTCACGACCCCCCAAGGCATGATCGACGTCGATCGGGTGGACGCCCTGGTGGATGTGCTGGCGGCGCGGCGCCGTACCGGGACGCAGATCGTCCTGGTCTCCTCGGGCGCGATCGCGGCGGGCCTCGGCCCGCTCGGGTTGTCCGCGCGACCGCGCGACCTGGCCACCCAGCAGGCGGCGGCGTCCGTCGGTCAGGGTGTGCTGGTCGCCCGCTACACCTCCTCCTTCGCCCGGTACGGCCTGCGCGTCGGCCAGGTGCTGCTGACCGCCGACGACATGATGCGGCGTGCCCACCACGCCAACGCAGAGCGCACCCTGGCCAGGCTGCTCGACCTGGGCATCGTGCCCATCGTCAACGAAAACGACACCGTGGCCACCGACGAGATCCGCTTCGGCGACAACGACCGGCTGGCGGCGCTGGTGTCGCACCTGATCAGGGCCGACGCCCTGGTGCTGCTGTCGGACGTGGACGCGCTCTACGACGGCCCGCCGAGCCGCAGCGGCTCGCGGCGGCTGGCGGAGATCCGCGGGCCCGAGGACCTGGTCGGCGTGGAGCTGGGCAAGAACGGCGCGGCGGTCGGCACCGGCGGCATGGTGACCAAGGTGCAGGCCGCCAGGATCGCGACCGGGGCCGGGGTGCCCGTCGTGCTCACCGCGGCCGCTCACGCGGCCCACGCGCTCAGCGGAGCCGACGTGGGTACCTACTTCCACCCCGGCGGCCGCCATCCCGGCACGCGCCTGCTGTGGCTCGCGCACGCCACCACCGGGCGCGGCCGCCTCCACCTGGACCAGGGCGCGGTCGAGGCCATCGTGACGCGGCGCAAGTCGCTGCTGCCGGCCGGGGTGACCTCCGTGGAGGGCGAGTTCGCGGCGGGCGATCCCGTGGACCTGTGCGAGCCGCAGGGGCTCGTGGTGGCCCGCGGCCTGGTGAACTTCGACGCCACCGAGATCCCCGGCCTGCTCGGCCGCTCCACCAGGGAGCTGGCGAGCGCCTTGGGTCCGGAATATGAACGCGAGCTGATCCACCGTGACGACATCGTCATACTGGAGGCCGGGCTTCTGGGAACGGCAGGGAGCGGAGTGAAGCGATGAGTACAGAGTTCCTGAAGATCGCCCGTGCGGCGCGAGAGGCCGCCGCCGAGCTGGCCCCGCTGCCGCGGGCGCCGAAGGATCAGGCACTGCGCGCCGTCGCCGACGCCCTGGTCGCGCGTGCGGCGGAGATCGTCGAGGCCAACGCCAAGGACGTCGAGCAGGCCAGGGCGCAGGGCACCTCCGAGACGATGATCGACCGGCTGCGGCTCGACGAGGCCAGAATCCGGGCCATCGCCGAGGCCGTGCGCGACGTGGCCGATCTGCCCGACCCGGTCGGTGAGGTCGTACGCGGGAGCACCCTGCCCAACGGGCTGGAGCTGCGCCAGCTCAGGGTGCCGCTGGGCGTGATCGGCATCATCTACGAGGGCCGTCCCAACGTCACCGTCGACGCCGCCGCCCTGTGCCTCAAGAGCGGCAACGCGGTGCTGCTGCGGGGCTCGTCCAGCGCCTACTCCTCCAACACCGCCCTGGTGCGGGTCATGCAGGACGCGCTCGAAGGCACCGAGGTCCCGGCCGGCGCCGTGCAGCTCGTGCCCGGGCAGACGCGCGACTCGGTCAAGGAGCTCATGCGCGCCCGCGGCCTGGTCGACGTGCTGATCCCGCGCGGCGGCGCATCGCTGATCAACTCGGTGGTCGAGGAGTCGTCGGTGCCGGTGATCGAGACCGGCGTCGGCAACTGCCACGTCTACGTCGATGCCGAGGCCGACGTGGAGCTGGCCGTGCAGATCCTGGTCAACGCCAAGGCGCAGCGGCCGTCGGTGTGCAACTCCGCCGAGACGTTCCTCGTACACGAGGACATCGCGGACGCGTTCGTGCCGGTGGCGCTGCGCGCGCTGGCCGAGGCGGGTGTGACCGTGCACGGCGATGCGGCGATCGCCCGCTACGGCGAGGTCGTGCCCGTCACCGAAGACGACTTCTACACCGAATACCTCTCGCTCGACATCGCCGCCGCCGTCGTCGGCTCGCTGGAGGAGGCGGTGGCGCACATCAGGAAGTACGGCTCCGCGCACACCGAGGCCATCGTCACCAGGTCGCAGCGGGCCGCCCGCAGGTTCGTGTCGCTGGTCGACTCGGCGGCGGTGGCGGTGAACGCCTCGACGAGGTTCACCGACGGAGGCGAGTTCGGGTTCGGGGCGGAGATCGGCATCTCCACGCAGAAGCTGCACGCGCGCGGGCCGATGGGGCTGCCCGAGCTCACCTCGACCAAGTGGGTCTTTACCGGTGAAGGGCATTTGCGCACGTCAGAGGGCACGGTGGTGGCCGGTTAGTCGGCGTGTCGGCCTGACCGGGGCCGCACCCCGTGGGTTGACTGGGAGGCATGGAAATTGTCGTCGCCCTCGTCTTTTCCGCCGTGGTGTTGTTCGGCGCCGACCGGCTGCTGCTCTGGCTGGAGCGCCGGGGCCACGTCAACTGGCGCAGGAAGGGCCGCAGGCAACTGTCCGAGGAGCCCACGACCGAGCTCGACAGCATGCTCTCCGACCACACACGCCGATAAACCTTCGGCGTGCCTCAAGCGTCGACTCGCGTCCCGGCGCTAGGGTTGTGTCCCTTATGGGCGCGCCCGGCGGGGAGGGACGGTGAGCAAGCTCGGCAAGGTCGGGCCGTACACCCTGGTCGAGCGGCTCGGCCGAGGCGGTATGGGTGAGGTCTACCTCGCCGCCACTCGCCGTGGTGAGCATGTCGCGCTCAAGGTCCTGCACGACCTGGCCGAGGACGAGACCTCCCGCATCAGGCTCGAGCGCGAGGTCCGCGCGCTGCGCAGGGTCGAGAGCCCGTACGTCGCCAAGGTGCTCGACGCCGACCTGAACTGCGCCCGCCCCTACCTGGTCATGGAGCACATCGAGGGCGCCACGCTGCTCGACCGTGTCCGCCAGAGCGGTCCCCTCGACGTGTCCCAGCTCGTGGACCTGGCCCAGGGCATCGCCACCGCCCTGGCGATCATCCACGCGGCCGGGGTCGTGCACCGCGACCTCAAACCGGGCAACATCATCATGGGCGCGGATGGCCCGGTGCTGATCGACTTCGGCATCGCGCAGGTGCTCGACGCGACCCGGCTCACCATGACGGGCACGTTCCTCGGCACGCCCGGCTACACGGCGCCGGAGATCTTCGCCGACGAACACGTCGACTCGTCCGCCGACGTGCACGCCTGGGCGGCCACGGTGGCGTTCGCGGCGACCGGGCGGCCGACGTTCGGGCGGGGGACAGCCGAGGCGCAGATGTACGCGGTGCTGAACGGGCAGGCGGACCTCAAGGGCGTGCCGGTGCAGTTGTTGCCGCTGGTTCGGGCCGCACTCAACCGGGAGCCGGGCAAGCGGCCCACCGCGGCGTTGCTGGCCGATCGGCTGTCCCGGCTGGCCAGGGCGGCCACCAGTGCCCCCGAGCCCGAGCCGGCCGCTGGGCGTTCCGCCGCCGCGGTGGAGGAGGGCAAGGGTACGGCGGTGCGCAGCCGTACCGCCGAGGAGGCCGCCAGGAGCCGGTCGAACACCCCGAATCCGGAAGGGAAGGCGCCCGCGCGAAGCCGGGCGAACGTCGCCAATCCGGACGGTAAGGTGCCTGCGCCGCGTTCTCGGACGAACGCGGAGGGTAAGGCCGCCGCGCGCGGGAAGGTGCCCGCGCCGCGTTCGCGGATGAATGCGGAGGGAAAGAGCACCGCGCCGCGCCAGCGTACGGCGGCGGCCGTCAGGAGCAGGGCGGCGGCCAAGCCGCAGGACAGAAGGAAGGCCGGGTTCAGAGCCGAGTCGTCCACCACGCTGCCGGCGGGCAACGGCGCCCTGCTGCTGCTCGCCGTGCTGGCCGTGCCGTGCGTGGTGACCTCGGTGATCTGGCCGATCGCCTCCATCGCCATCACGACGGTGTTCGTGGTGCTGACCAGGACGCTCTGGATGAGCCACTGGCTGGTCAGGAAACGCAGCGCGCGGCGTACGCGGGTGACGCTACGCGTGTTGCTCTTTCCGCTCGCCCTCACCGGGGCGGCGGCGACCGCCGTCGTGTGGCCGGGCGTGCCCGTCGCGGTGGCGTCGGGCGGAGCGCTCTGGGTGGCCGGTGGCGGTCAGATCGACTCCGACTGGTGGCAGCAGCCGGCGCCCGTGACCGTGGCGGGCGTGGTGTTCGGGATGTTGTGCGGCGGCATCACCGGGCGCGAGATCGAGCGGATCGGCCATCGGCTGCCGGACCTGCGCCGGGAAGGATTGCGCGCACTGGCCGTGCTGGGCGGGTTCGTCGCCCTGTGCGCGGCCGCCGTGCGCGCCATCGCTCTTCTGATCTGATCCGCTGCCCGTCTCCGCAGCGGACCAACGCGGCTGATCAAGCGGATCGGTCGCGTATAAGCTGGTCCGGCTAGCCCTGGCCGCCGTCGCGGCGGGAGAAGCGGTTGAAGATGCGCTCGCCCGCGTTGACCGCGCCCTCGGCCACGTCGCGCAGCACGCCGATGAACGGGTCCTGCGACTGCGACCAGGACGCGCGGTAGGACTCGGCCGCCGCCTTGATCTCGTCGGTCACTCGTGCGTTGGAGTCATCCTCCCTGCGGGGGTAGTCCCCGCCGAGGATCCGCTCGTATTCGCCGCTGCGCTGCCACTTGTCCAGCTCTGCCACCCGCACCACCGCGAACGGGTGGGTGGTGCCGAGCAGGTTGAGCACCTTGAGGAAGCCGTCGCGAAGGTCGCCGGCGGTGTCGTATTCCTGGTATTGCTCCAGGAACGCCTCGATGTTCATCTCGTGGGTGTAGTCGCCGCCGGCCAGCTTCATCAGCGCGCGCTTGGCCGCCTCAGGGTCCTGGCCGGTGAGCAGGCCGCCGCGGTCGGAGGACAGCTCGGACTTGCGGTACCACTCCTCCAGGCCCGCGACGATCGCGCGCAGGCCGATGTAGCCGAGCGGGATCCAGGCGACGCGGGTGGCGAGGCGGGTGAGGATGTCGAGCATCGTCCGGTAGACCGCGTGCCCCGACAGGATGTGCGAGGTCTCGTGGCCGATGACGAAGCGCTGCTCCTCCTCGTTCATGAGGTTGAGCAGGCCGGTGGTCACGACGATGAACGGGTCGTCGAAGCCGATGGCCTTGGCCTGGACCTGCGAATCCTGCTGGATGTAGATCTCGGGGATCCGGTGCAGGTCAAGGGTGTAGGCGGCGTCGCGGCCCATGTCGTAGATGGAGCGGAACTGGGTCTCGCTCACGCGCACGGCCGACGCCAGGTACATCAGGCGCAGTCGGCGCTCGCTGATGAGGCCGGACATCTGCTTGAGAACCGTGTCGAACCCACTCAACTTGCGCAGAGCGACCAGGGCGGACCGGTCTGCGGGGTGTTCGTAGGCTCGGGACGAGATGCCGGGCAGTTGGACGCGGTTGCGGTCCGGGGTGGTCGTCATGCCCGGCATGCTACGTCCGCAACGGAAGTGATGCGCGGTCATCACCAAGGGGGGTCCCATCATGTTGTGGTACGCCGTCCGCGTAAGGTCCGTTTCATGATGAACGCGCCTGGTATGCAGGGGAAGCGCAGAGTGGGAGTGATGGGTGGGACGTTTGATCCCATCCACCACGGTCACCTCGTCGCCGCCAGCGAGGTGGCTCACCATTTCGATCTGGACGAGGTCGTCTTCGTGCCGACCGGACGGCCGTACCAGAAGTCGGGGCGCGAGGTCTCCGCGGCCGAGGACCGTTATCTGATGACGGTCATCGCGACCGCGTCGAATCCCCGTTTCTCCGTCAGCAGGGTGGACGTGGATCGGCCGGGGCCGACGTTCACGATCGATACTTTGCGGGATATTTCGGAAATTTACGGTCCTGAGGTTGAGCTGTACTTCATCACCGGGGCCGACGCGCTCGGCGCCATTCTCGGCTGGCAGGACGCGGACGAGCTGTTCGAGCTGGCCCATTTCGTCGGCTGCACGCGACCTGGGCACACGTTGCACGACCCCGGGCTGCCGGAGGGCAGGGTGACGTTGCTGGAAATTCCCGCGCTGGCCATTTCGTCGTCGGAGTGCCGGCAGCGCGTGGCCAAGGGGGAGCCGATCTGGTACCTGGTGCCGGACGGGATCGTCCAGTACATCAACAAGCGGGGGCTTTATCACGGCGAAGGATGATGGTTGTCGTGCCGGAGGTGCGCGGTAGATGTCGTGCCGGAGGCGCGCGTTAGATGTCGTGCCGTGCGTGAGGGGTTTCGGGCTGGAAGGGTACCCTCAACATATGGGCATGCTGCCGACACAGGAGGACAGACCCGCATCGTGACCGCATCCGACAGATCCGTCCAGCTCGTGCGCATTGCCGCGGAGGCCGCGGCCGACAAGCTGGCCGATGACATCCTCGCCTATGACGTGAGCGACCAGCTCGTCATCACCGACGCCTTCCTGCTCTGCTCCGCAACCAACGACCGCCAGGTACGCGCCATCGTCGACGAGATCGAAGACCGGCTGCGCACCGAGGCCGACGCCAAGCCCGTGCGCCGCGAGGGCGAACGCGAGGGCCGCTGGGTGCTGCTCGACTACATCGACATCGTCGTGCACGTGCAGCACGAGGAAGACCGCACGTTCTACGCGCTCGAGCGCCTGTGGAAGGACTGCCCGGCCATCTCACTGCCGGAGAGCGTCATGCAGGCCAATCTCCAGCGGGCGCGCGCGTGAGCGAACCGACTCCCGATATTCCGGCTGGTTCCGAGCGTGCCAGCGAGGAAACTGCATGAGCAAGAGGATCGTCTGCCTTCGTCATGGGCAGACCCTTTGGAACGTCGAGCAGCGGTTCCAGGGGCACTCCGACATCGCCCTCGACGAGACCGGAGTGGCGCAGGCCGCCAGGGCCGCGTCACTGCTGGCTTCGCTGCGACCCACCCTGATCGTCTCGTCCGACCTCCAGCGCGCCAACGACACCGCGCTGGCGCTCGCTCGCGTGGTCGGGCTCGACGTGGCGGTCGACAAGGACCTCCGCGAGCGCGGCGGCGGGCAGTGGGAGGGGCTGACGCGGGAGGAGATCGCCGCGCGCTGGCCCGAGGAATACGCCGCCTGGGAAGCCCCCGACGGCGAGCCGGTCGGCGACGTGGCCGTCAGGGTGGCGGCCGCCATGCGCCGGTGGGCGGCCCGGCTCGAGGACGACGGGCTGCTGGTCGTGGCCTCGCACGGGGCCGCGCTGCGGCTCGGGATCTGCGAGCTGCTCGGGCTGCCCGAGCCGTTGTGGCCGGCGTTGGGCGGGCTGGGCAACTGCTCCTGGTCCGTGTTGCAGGAAGGGCGTCGAGGGTGGCGGCTGCTGGAGCACAACGCCGGGACCCTGCCGGAGCCCGTCCACAGTGACGACAAACCCGACAACGAGATTTAGACAGCGCGTACGGCTCGGGGGCCGTACGTCGCGATTAGGCGAATAGGCGCGGATGGCTATATGCTCTCGGAGCGCCGCAACGGGTGGACTCGGAGCGGTGACCAGGGGCTATAGCGCAGTTGGTAGCGCGCCTCCATGGCATGGAGGAGGTCTGGGGTTCGAATCCCCATAGCTCCACTGGCATTCCGTCTTCGATCATGCGGAACAGATCGTCGAAGGGCGGTAGGTAGGCGACATCGCTGACCGGCCGCCCTTGATCTCTATGGGATGCCGAGATGGCGATTCCCCCGGATTACCGCCACGGGCCTAACAGGACCCTCTCGTACCGGGGAGCGGTGAGGGGGAGTTTGGTGAGCGAGCCGGTTCTGATATCCGCGGCGTAGTAGCCGTTGTCGGTCCTGGCCAGGAGATGATCGGCATCGAGCCATTGCTTGGTTGCCGGGATCGGGAAGTTTCGCACCGCCTCACCGGTCGCGAAGTCGATGAGCGTGAAGCCTCGAACCGCGATGAACTTGCCGTCAGGCGAGAGCGAAGGCCCGTCGTTGCGGTTGAGATACTCGAAGACGCGCGGTTTCTTGCCTGGAGAGACCCAGCGCAGGTCACTGTCGCCCTCGCAGTGTCGTGTCCCGAGTACTCCGGAAGAGGTCACGCCGTAGAGGCGGCAGACGTTCTTGATGATCCTGGTTTCGCCGGTGGCAAAGTTGGTGATCGTGGTTTCCGCGACCGCCTCTGGCGAGGTGGCGAAGAGCGTGCCGTCGCCCGAGACGGCCAGGTGCGGCTCATCCTCGCGGACCCGGCCTGCCGGTTTCGCGTTGAGCTGCCGGATCTGGCCGGTACGCACATCGAGCGCGACGTAGTGGTCAGAGGCGTCGTCGACGTAGGCGATGCGGTGGCCGTCGCGGCTCACGCCCACGATCTTCTTGACATTCTAGATCGCCATGTCCTGGCCGGATGCGAGACGGGCGATACCTGATTCGCTGATCCAGCGGACGGGGGACTGAGTGGGCGCGAACGGGCGCGGCCCCTCGGGAGCGGGGGAGGAGCAAGCCGTCAGCAGGAGTGCCGCCAGGGCGAGTGGGACCTTCATACCGCTCCGATCGTGATGTCGTCCCCGGCTACCTCCGGAGCGTACGGCACCGGCCGGGTCGCACCGCTGAGCACGTTCATGAGGTAGACGGCGGCTGAACGGTACCCAGGCGCGTACAGCAGCACCTCGCCAGGCCCCGTCCACCGGTAGATGCGCCTGAGCTCTGCGGTCGGTGGCAACTGCGCGTCGACCTTGCGCAGCACCCCGCCGTTCTGGCCCAGGACCAGGACACGCCCGCCGGAGGCTACGGCGATCTCCTTGCCGTCCGGCGATACGGCCGGCCGCCGGTCGGATTCCAGTTCCGCGGCCTGTGCCTTGGCGATCACTGAGCCGTCCAACGCCACGATCTTGACCCCGTTGTAGGAGTGGCTCATCACCAGATGGCCGCCCGCCCATCCCAGGAGAGACTCGTCGTCCTCGATGCGTATGACGGTGCCCGACCGCGTGTCGGTGACGACCACTTCCTCTGTTTGTTCCATGGCCAGATAGCGGCTGTCGGGAGAGAAGGACAGGCGGACCTCGTAGAAGGCGGTCGGAACGGGAAGGATCGCACCGGTCGTGACGTCGTGGATCACCACCTGCATCCGGGCGAAGCTGTAGTAGGCGAGTTTGCGGCCATCCGGGCTCACCTGCACGTCGGTTTCCGGCAGCGCGTCCGGTAGCCGCCAGCGCCATCCCGACGTGTCGACCACGAGCCATCCTTCGGACGGACCTGCTGAGGCGAACGGCTCGATCCGATCGGGAAACAGCTCCTCCACCCCTGCCACCTATTTCCGGATGTTTCGCCGCTTCCTGTCTCCGCTGCGCGTCTGGGATGCGCCCGCCTGGGGTCGGGGATTGTCCCGGCGGCAGCGGGCAGTGCTGGTGGCGACGCTGCATGAGGGATGGGACGAGCAGGACACGGCCGAGTTGTGCGGGTTGAGCCAGGCCCAGGTCCGAGCGCTTGCCGTACCGGAGCAGGAAAGGGCGGCACTCGCCGCCCGGCTTCGGGAGGCAGCCACGACACCGGGACCGGCGCCGACGCGTTTCCCGAAACTCGTCGCCTGCCTCTGCCTGCTCGGCGTGGCCGGCTCGGCTGCCGTGGTCCCGCTCACAGCTCGAAAGCCACCGCTGCTGCCGGTTCTGCCTGCTGCGGCAGCCGAGCCCATCCGGTACGGCATGCGTGTGCGGCCGCTGCCCTTGGCGAGTCTCGCCGCCGATTGACCGGCGAGCAGGGAAGCGGCCCGTGCCTGCCGTTCAGCCCAGCCAGTCATTACCCGCTCCGGGCCACGCGATGTAAGGGATCCATTCGTCTGGCAACGCCGGGTCGGGGCGCGTGTCGCCCGTCCTCACGTCAACGAGCTGGTACGGCGATGTCTCGACGATGACCTCGTGATCGTTGAACCAGGCGATGATGTTGGGATTCTCTCTCCTGATCAATTTGATCTTCGTACCGGACGTGGCTTCGCTGATGAGGACTCCGTCGATGTCGTATGAGGCCACAAGCCGAAGATCGGGCGAAACCAGCCCGCCGGTCAGTTTGCCGACGAACGCGCCCGTACCATCGCGCCGAACGGTCAGGAGCCGGGCTTCCTCCCCATGGCGTGCGCAGCCGGGCACACCCCAAACGACGGTGTCGGACAGTCCGTACACCTTGCAGATATCGGTGATCGTGCGCCGCTCGCCGGTCCGGAGGTTCGCGATCAGCGTGCGATCCCGATAGGAGACCGTGACGTCCCGGCCGTCGAAGGAGGTGTGCAGGCTGGTGATCCGGCCCGCGTCGGCGAGGTCGTGCACCGTTTCGTCCCGCAGGTCGCGTGCCCGAACACGGCCGTCCTGAACGTAGACGATCGTGTGACCGTCGCCGCTGACGATGAGGGGGTCGTCTGCCTGGATCTCGTCGAGCATGAGCGTCTGTCCGGATCGCAGGCGAAGCGCCCAACCCTGGTCGTCGATGGGATCCCCGTACAGGATCGGCTCAGTCGTGAGGGCCTGCGGCCACAGGATGTAGACGCCGTAGCCGACGATGAGCAGGAAGGCCGCGGCGAGGCGGCCGGTTCGGTCGCGACGCGCGCGGCATGCTAATCGGGTCCAGATGCCAGGCATAGGGCTGATCGTAGGGAAGGAGATACCGTGGTGGAAGCCAGGGCCTGCAGAAGGGTGTCCTCACAGACACCGCCGTTCTGTGTGCTCACGGGCCTGGGCCGGTGCCCAGCAGATGGGTTTGGAATTCCGCGTGCCTGAACAGGTAGAGGGGGCCGACCACACGCAGGACAACCAGGTGGTGGGCGTGGTGCCGCCCGATGACGAACACGGCCGCTCGGGCAAGGAGCATCCCTGGACGATGCGCATCGCCAAGGACCTGTCGATCGCCAAGCGCCGGGCGGGCCTCATCGACGACGCGCTCGGGATCGCCCAGGAGACCTTCGAGCTGCAGAAACGCGGCACCGGCCTGGACCATCCGGACACGCTGGCCGCCGCGCTCTGCCTGGCCAACGCGCAGCGGGCGGCCGACCAGGTCGAGGAGTCGCTGGAGGTGCTGAAGGACCTCGTCGATCGGTTCGCGGCCATGTACGGTGACGATCATCCCTTCAGGTACGGCTGTGACAGCAACCTCGCCCTCCTCCTGCGGGTCAGAGGCAGCGGCGGGAGCGCGCGGGAGATCGATGAGAGGGCGCTGGCCGGGTTCGACCGGCGGCTCACGCGTAAGCACTACTTCTCCCTTACCTGTGCCATCAATCTCGCCAGTGACCTGGCGGGCGTGGGTGACGTCGAGGAGGCGCGGCAACTGGGGGAGCAGACGCTGGGCGAGCTGCGAGCCCTGTTCGGTGACGATCATCCGGTCACCCTTGCCGCCGCCGCGAACCTCGTGATCGATCTGCGGGCCACGGGGGCCGAGGAGGAGGCCGACGCGCTGGGCGAGGACGTGCTCGATCGGTATAGCCGGGTGCTCGGTGTTAACCATCCCGACGTGCTGGTGTCGAGCCGGGGCAGTCGCCTGGACTTCGACTTCGATCCGCCCGTTCTCTAGGTCCTGGTCTCTGAGGAGGCGGTCAGGGCGGACGTCCGGGTGCAGGCAGCTCGGACTGCGGTGGTGGGGTGGGCTTGATGAGCTGCTCTTGGCATGGCTAGCGGCCTTTCTCGTAGACGACGAGGCCGCGGGACAGGCGCAGGGGGACCATGATCAGCTCGACCACCAGGGCTTTCCAGGCGTAGTAGAGGTTGACTGCCTTGTTCAGGTAGACGAATGGGAGGTTGAACAGGACGCTGCCGATGGGGAGGTGGCGGCGTTTGGCGGCGTAGAGGAGGGCGGGGACGGTGAGGAGCAGCTCGCCGCCGGCCCACCACATCAGGGTGCGGGACACGGGCTCGTGCATGGCGAGCGTGAGGATCAGTGGGGTGGCCCACCACAGCGGGGCCAGCAGGATCTCCAGGAGGGCCACGATGATCCAGGTGGCCAGCATGGGCTTGCGGGTGAGGAGGCGGGGGAGGTGGAGGCGGACATTCTGCATGAAGCCCGCCATCCAGCGCCACACTTGTTTGCGCAGGTAAGTGAGGTTTTCGGGGTCTGCGGCCCAGGCCATGGCGTCGGCTACGTAGACCGCTTTGCGGCCCTCGAGTTGCTGGCTCCACGTGAAGTCCATGTCCTCGACGATGGTGCGCTCGGGGAAGCCGCCGAACTCCGCCAGGGTCGTGCGCCTGAACACCGAGCAGCAGCCTGAGCAGACCATGGGGCTGTCGGCCAGTTGCTGGATCGGGCGGTGCCAGTGGAAGCCGAAGAGGTATTCGGTGGATCTGCCGCGTTCCCAGGGGGTGCGGGCGAAGCGGGTTTGCACGTTGCCCGCGGCCACGCCCACTTCGGGGTTGTCGAAGGCGGGTTTGATGCGCTCGATGTAGTCGGGGGCGAGCACGGTGTCGGCGTCCACGGCCAGGACCAGGTCGGTGCCGCAGTGGGGGAGCGCGTGGTTTTGGGCCTTGGCCTTGCTGCCGAGGTGGTGGGGTGGGCGCAGGACGGTTACGCCGTAGCTCGCGGCCACCTCGCTGGTGCGGTCGGTCGAGCCGTCGTCGACCACGATGATCTTTTCTGGTGGGGTCGATTGGGCTTTGATGGAGCTCAAGGTGGCGGGGAGGCCGCTCTCCTCGTTGTGCGCCGGGACGATGACGGTGAGGGTGGGGCTCGGGCCCCGAGCTGGGCGCGGGCCGTGACTTGGGCTGGGGTTCACCTGCGCCTCCTCAGCTTGAGGGCGATCAGGGTCACCAAGCCGACCGTGGCGTAGATGATCAGGCTGAATCCCAGTGTGGGCGGGCCTCCGGGCATCCTGTGCTTCCTCTCGGTGGTGTTGGCCGATGTGGGAACGAGGATGCTTTGGCTGGTGGGGTTGCGGAGGAGGCGAATCGGGTTCTGTGGATGAGGCGGAGCGTGTCCAGGTTGTCCTGTGGATAGGCCGACTCCGGAGTCGGACAGGGGATCAGGGCTTGGTGGCCTGAGGTGACGGGGTCGGTCGGGATGTGGCCCGGGACTCGGGCGCAGACACGAGCGCGCCGACGTCGAGGCGGCGTACATGCGAAAGGGCCGGGCCATCGGCGGCCCGGCCCCACTGAGTGACTGCTAGTGCTGGATCGCCTGGCCGTGTGCCGCCCGGCTGGCGGGGACCGCTGTCAGGCTGAGTGCGACCGTGATGACCCCGACGACCCAGGACGTCCACGACGCCCCCTGGCCCTGCGTGTACGTGATGGCCCACGGCGCGACGAACAGCAGCACGCCCCACAGGGCGTTCAGCCACTCCGTCGCCACCACGCCCGGGTTCGCGAGCGAGACGAGTGAGGTGATCGCGGTGAGGGCACCGAGGATGATGAGCGACGGCGTCGCGCCTGAGGAGCCGTCGACCCAGATCGGGGAGAGTGCCGCGTAGAGGCCGGCGACCAGGAGCGCCCAGTCTTGCCAGCGTGACCATGCCTTCATGAGAACCTCCGCCAATGGCGTGTGCGAGGCTGGCCTGTTTGGTCAGTCGATCACCTGGAACTTCTGGTGACGAGCGGTCATTCCCCTCTTGACTTGTGATGTTGCACACACTTGCTCAAGTTGCACACACCCATACCGGTCGCGAAGGAAATTTTCTAGAGGAGCAATGAAGAAGAAAATTACTTCCGAAACTTCTTGACCTGGGCGGCCGGCACAGGTGAAAGGAACCTGATGGTCACTGTCCGCGCCTTCGCGTCCGGCGACGAGCTCTCCCTGGTGGAAGCCTGGAACCGCAGCATGCCAGGCGATCCGGCCAGCTCTGCCTGGTTCCGCGACTGCGTGCTGCTCGACCCCAACTTCGACCCCGAGGGCCTGCGCGTGGCCGTGGTGGACGGGCGGGTGGCAGGCTGTGCGTAGCGGGCTACGAGATCACCAGGCGGTTCCACGTCATGAGGAGAGCGTGACGCACGTCTTGACCATCGGCGCGCGGGCATTCGCCGGCAAGATCGGGGCGGGCGGGCGTTCGGTGCTCAGGTCGTGAGGGTCGCGGGCGGGCGTCCTCAGGCCGTGAGGGCTGACTCGGTCAGTTCGCGCCACCAGCGCTCGCGGTGTGTGGAGCGGAGCAGGCGGTTGTGCAGGCGGTGCAAAGTCGTGGCGTTGTGCGTGTTCACCTCGAGCTCCCCGGCCTCCGCCAGGCGGCGCAGCGGGCGGCCGTGGCAGGTGGAGCAGCCGCACGTGCCCTCTCCGAGCCGCTCGACCGGCACGAACTCCAGCCGCTCCGGCACGAACGCGCTGCGCGCCCCGCCCCGCCGCCAGCCGCCGCGCGCCTCGTGCGGCTCGGGGTAGAGGTGGCGCAGCACCTCGCGTACCCCGACGGCGGCCCAGGCCGCGCCGTGCGCCAGTGCTCCCAGGCACTCGATCCCGGCGCTGAGCAGGGGGAACGGCAGCGGCCTGTACGGCGGCCCGTCCTCGACGACCAGTGCTACCGATGCCCCGTAGTCGGTGACCGTCCGCATCAGGCTGGTTCTGTCCTCGGCGACCCAGCGAGCGTGTACGGGGAGCACCGCGATCACGTCTTCCCACTGGGCGGCCTGTTCGAGGATGGTGTGCAGGGCTTCGTGGTCCCCTTTGCCGATATATCCGGAATCGGTGAGTGGGGCCGTCGCGCCCGACTCCACCTGGTCCGCGATCCAGTCGGGCGATAGCCGTGCCGTCCCCCGTACCCTGGCCGAGCCCGCATACCGGCGGCGGTCGGCCAGGAGCGGGCCGTCGTAGCCGCGGCGGCGCACCATGCGGACCGCGTCGTGCCCGGCCTGGCCGGTGAAGACCAGGCCGGAGCCGGGGTGCCCGGCCAGCGCCACCGCGTCGTAGACGTCCCTGGCGCTGACCTGGACCAGCAGGCGCTCGTGGAGGTCCATGGCGCGCTCTTCGGGGCCGGGGGAGTCGTTAACACGAAATATCCCCACAAAACGGCGGTTCAGGCGGACCGGGACGCTGGTGTGGCCGGTCAGGCGGGCTGGTAGCGGTTGACCAGCTCCTTTGCGGTGGCGGCCAGGCGGTCGCGCAGCTCCGCCGGGGCCAGCACCTCGGCGTCCGAGCCCAGCCTGAGGAACTCGCCGAGCGCGTGCTCGATCGACTCGATCGGCACCGTGACCCGCGTCCAGCCGGCCTCGTCCGGCGGCTGGGCGGTCTCCTTCGCCGCCGTCACCACGCCCGGGGTCATGAGGTGGGCCAGGCGTTCCAGGCCGCGCGGTGACAGCCGCACCACCGCCTCGCCCCACCTCAGCCTGGCCTCGAACTCGGCCAGGTACCCCTGCCAGTAAGCCGCCAGGTCGAACCCGTCCGGCCTGGTGAAGCCCTCGGGGAGCTGGTGCAGGCCGAGGATCTGGGAGACGCGGTAGGTGCGTACGTCCTCGCCCGACCGCGCGACGAGATACCACCGTCCGGCCTTGACGACCAGCCCGTACGGGTCCAGCCGCCGTTCCACCTCCTCGGGCGCCTTCCAGCGGCGGTACCTGACCTGGATGCGGCGTTCGTTCCAGACCGCGTCGGCCACGGCGGGCAGGTAGGTCACCGGCTCCGGGTCGCGGTACCAGGTGGGGGCGTCGAGGTGGAACCGTTCCTGGATGCGGCCCGCGCGGTCGCGGAGCTCGACGGGCAGCGCGGCCATGAGCTTGAGCTGCGCGGCCGTCACCACCGCGCCCAGGCCCAGCTCGGCCGCCGGACCCGGCAGGCCCGCCAGGAACAGGGACTCGGCCTCGTCCGTGGTCAGGCCGGTGAGCCGGGTGCGGTAGCCGTCGAGCAGCTGGTAGCCGCCTTTGGGGCCGGCGTCGCCGTACAGCGGTATGCCGGCGGTGTGCAGCGATTCGACGTCGCGGTAGATGGTGCGTACGGAGACCTCCAGCCGCTCCGCCAGATCCTGCGCGGTCATCCGGCCGCGGGTCTGCAGGAGCAGGAGAATCGAAACCAGGCGAGAGGCGCGCATATTCACTGACACTACCTGTCAGTGATCCCGGCATATGTTCGGGCGCATGAACGACTTCGACTTTCTCGCCGGTCACTGGAACGTGGCCAACCGCAAGCTCGTGAAGGCACTCGCCGGTAGTGACGAATGGGAGGAGTTCCCCGGCCATTCGGTCGCCACCCGGCATTTCGACGGGGCGGCGAGCTTCGACGAGATCACGTTCCCGACCAAGGGGTTCAGCGGGCTGACCGTGCGGGTGTTCAACCAGGAGACGCGTACGTGGTCCATCTACTGGGCCAGCAGCGCCAGGGGTGTGCTCGATCTGCCGCCCATGATGGGTGGGTTCGAGGGGAAACGAGGCGAGTTCTTCGGCGACGAGCTCTATGAGGGCAGGACGGTACGGTGCCGGTTCGTCTGGACCGTCATCGACGCGGACACGGCCCGGTGGGAGCAGGCGTACTCGGTGGACGGGGAGCGGACCTGGGAGACGAACTGGACCATGGACCTCACTCGATCGTGACGCCCGTTCCGGTCTGGAGGGCCCGCGGATTGTCGCCGGCGTTGCCGCGTACCCACAGGACCGCCGCCACGGCCAGGGCCGCGATCAGCAGCACCAGCCCGCCGGCCAGGATCACCCACCACCAGCCGGACTTCGGCGGCTTGGCCTCGTAGAGGGGCACGTCGGGGAGCATGTCCGGGGTGTACGGGAGGCGCTGCGTGTAGGGCGCCTCCGGGGGGCCTTGGCCGGGTGGCGGGGCTTTGGGCGGCTGGGCCGGGTGGGGGTAGCGGTGCCTGATCGTCTCGTTGGGATCAGGTTCCTGGCCGGCAGGCTGATCTCGAGTCATGATCCCCTCAGGCGCCGCTGCGGAAATATACGCCCACATTGTCACACTTCTCCTGGCAGTCCCGTCCATGTGGCATGACAGCTGTACTCGTGACGGGCGGCAGCGGGCGGCTCGGTCCTACCGTGCTGGAGAGGCTGGTCGAAGCCGGATTCGAGGTACGGGCGGCCAGCCGTAGCGCCAGGCCTCCGGTTGGCGGCGTGCGATGGGTGGTCATGGATCTGGCCACCGGTCAGGGCGTGACGGAGGCCGTGGCGGGGGTGGACGTGATCGTGCACCTCGCGTCGGCGCCCTACAAGGGCCGCTACACGCTCAAGGTCGAGCTCGGCGGGACGTCCGTGCTGCTCGCGGCGGCCCGCGAGGTCGGGGTGAGGCACCTGATCTACACCTCGATCGTGGGCGCGGACCGGGTGCCATGGGGATATTTCACTACAAAAGTGCGCGCGGAGCGGCTCGTTCAGGAGGGCGGGGTGCCGTGGACGATCTTGCGGGCCACGCAGTTCCACGGGTTCGTGGACGAGGCGTTGCGCGGGCTCGCCCGGCTCGGCGTGCTGATCGTCGACGCGGGGATCCCGGCTCAGCCGGTGGCCGTCGCGGACCTGGCCCGGCATCTCGTGTCGCTGGTCGGGCGCGGGCCCAGCGGCGAGATCGAGGAGTTCGGCGGGCCCGAGGTGCTCACAATGGGCGAACTCGCCGAGACCTGGTTGCGGGTCCGCGGGCTGCGGAGGAGGGTGTTATGGGTCCGGCTGCCCGGCAAGCTGGGCCGGGCGTTCAGGGCCGGGCA
The DNA here is from genome assembly GCF_043197025.1 of Nonomuraea marmarensis. NCBI lineage: Bacteria > Bacillati > Actinomycetota > Actinomycetes > Streptosporangiales > Streptosporangiaceae > Nonomuraea > Nonomuraea marmarensis. Next base: position 206,667 of record NZ_JBICRM010000013.1, on the reverse strand, counting down.
CCTGACCACGAAGGCTCAGCCCACGGGCAAGATCACCTGGGCCGAGCAGCTGAAGCGGCCGTAGCGTCAGCCCCGGCCTTCGCCGAAGGGCGGCCGCGGCGGCGCCTGCCAGCCGGGCGGTTGCTGGAACGGCTGCTGCTGCTGCGACCACTCGGGCTGCGGGGGCTGCTGCCAGCCCGGGCCCTGCGGCTGGCTCGGCTGCGGCGGGTTCCGCCGGGCGACCACGGCCCAGATGAGCAGTCCTGTGCCGCCCGCGTTGAAGATCAGCGAGATCAGGTTCGACATCGCGATCGTCCCCGTGAGACCGATGCCGGACGAGCGGATCAGCGTCGGCGCGAAGTAGCCGAATAGCGTGTTGTACACCACGCCAAGCAACAGCAGGATGCAGCCCACCATCCCCAATATCGCGGCTCGCCCGTGGTTTCGCCTGTTCATCGCTGTCAGGACGATGCCGACGAGCAGCAGGACAGCCATCACGACAAGGGGAACGAGGCTAATCATAAGGGAGGACGTCGACACGGGAGACTCCTGCGGGGTCGGAAAGGACGTGTTGACGTTACGGGGATTCGCGCAGGTCTGCCACTGCCTTGCTGATCGAGTCCAGGTTGAGGGAGCCCTGGTAGCGGACGCCGTTCAGGAAGAGGGTGGGGGTGCCGCGCACGCCGCTGTCCTGGCCCGACGACTCGTCGACGGCGATCCTGGAGTTGTGGCCCGGCACGTCGGACCAGGGGGCGACGTCCAGTTCGGCGGCGTAGTGCTCCAGGTCGGCGTCGGTGAGGAAACGCTGGTTGTCGTAGAGGATGTCGTGCATCTCCCAGAACCTCCCCTGATCGGCTGCGGCCTCCGACACGATCGCGGCGGCCGCGGCCCGCGGATGGATGGTCCGGAGCGGAAAGTGCCGGAACACCACCCGCACGTCCTGATTCTTCTTACGAAGCTCCTCCAAAATCGGATGTAGCCGCCCGCAGTACGGGCACTCGAAGTCCCCGTACTCCACGATCGTGACCCTGGCGTCCGCCGCGCCCCGCACATGATCTCCGGGCCCGACGGGTACGGAGAGAGTCTCGGGCAGTTCCTCGGCGGGCTCGGCCTCGGGTGGCGCGCAGACCCCGCCCCGATCCCACGCCAGCCTGAAGATCACCCACCCCAGCACGGCGGCCAGCAACGACCCCGCCAGAATGCCGATCTTCGCCTGATCGTGCAGAGCCGGGTCTTCGAAAGCCAGATCCACGATGAACAACGCCACCGTGAACCCGATCCCGGACACGGCCGCCCCACCCAGCAGCTGCCCCCAGACCAGATTCCCCGGCAGAGTCCCCCACCCGAACCGAAGCGGTATCCACGTGCCAAGGGAGATCCCGATGAACTTCCCCGCCAGCAACCCCAGCGCCACTCCGATGGCGATCGGCGAGGTGAGCGCGGCCCGCAGGGTCTCCCCGTCGAGCCGCACCCCGGCATTGGCCAGGGCGAAGACCGGCACGATCACGTAGCTGCTCCACGGCTGCAACCGCAACTGCAGGCGTTCGTTCACGGAGACGGCCCGCTGCACCCGCCGCGCGGCCACCCGGGCGGCCTGCGCGCTGGGCTCGCTGGTGAACTCCTGCACGGCCTCCCCGGCGAGCAACAGTTTGTGATCGGTGGGCACGTACACGAAGACCAGAATCCCCAGCGCGATGCCGACGAGCGTCGGGTGGATCCCGCTCTGGAGCGTGGCCACCCAGAGCGCGAACCCCAGCACGATGTACGCCGGCGCCCGCCAGATCTTCAACCACCGCAAGGTCAGCACGGCGGCGAGCAGCACGGCGGCGATGAGCAGGGCGGGAACGGAAAGGCTGGCGGTGTAGAAAAGCGCGATGATCATGATCGCCAGCACGTCGTCCACGATGGCCAGCGTCAGCAGGAACGCCCGCAGCGGATCAGGACACCGGGCCCCGACCACGGCCAGCACGCCCAGCACGAAAGCGGTGTCGGTGGCGATGGGCACCCCCCACCCACCGGCGCCCGGCCCGCCGAAGTTGAGCAGCAGGTAGATGCCGGCGGGCACCAGCATCCCACCGAGCGCCGCCACCGCCGGCACGGCGATCAGCCGCCGGTCACGGAGTTGGCCGAGTCGCACCTCGTAGGAGGCCTCGAGGCCGATGAGGAAGAAGAAGACGGTCATGAGCCCGTCGTTGACCCAGTGCCGCAGATCCAGCGTGAAGAGGGCATCGCCGAAGGAGATGCCCATGTGCGTGTGCCAGAAGGCCTCGTAGGTGTGACCCCACGGTGAGTTCGCCCATAGCAGGGCCAGCACCGTGGCGATGAGCAACACGCTGGTGCTGCCGGCCTCGGTCCTGAGGAACGCCCGCAATATCACAGATCTCCCCCCGAAGATCTGATCCCCGTAGGGGACGTGGTGCCCACTTAGTGGCGGTTTATCGGCTTTCGGTCCACGCACAGTATGCCTGGTCGAACAGCCTCAAACGTCCCTCAGGTCTTTGGTGCCTGAGTCGCGGGCATCCAGCCAGGCGGCGGCAGGACGCCCTCAGCCGGGCAGGGGGTGAGCCGCTGGGGGGCCGCGCGGCCCCCCAGCGGCGTGATCTCACAGGTTGCGCAGGTAAGCCAGGGACGGCACGAAGAAGTACTCGCCGCCCTTCATCGTGACCGTCTGAGCCACCTGAGCCTGTGGCACCGACAGCTCAGGCTTCCCCCAGACCTTGGGGTACGTGACCTTGACCGCCCGATCCCCCTGCCCGATGACCGGATCGTGGCCGGTCGCCGGGTTCTGGAAGTCGGGGTTGTTCGCCCACTGCTGCTGCGTGAACTCGAACTGGCTGACCAGGCTGCCGTTGAACGCCATGAACAGCAGCCCGACCTCCCCGCTGGGTCGGTGCTCCGGCGGGGAGTCGTCCCAGGGCTCGTCGGTACGCTCCCCGTACGTCTGGCCGCGCCTGGCCATGAGCACTTCACGCCCGAACGAGCGGGGATTCGTCTTCCTGATATGCCCACTGAACGGGCATTTGGTCCCGTCGTCGGCGTCGAACGTGAAGTCGTTGCTCACCGGCCCGCCACCCGCCTTGGGCTTGCTGGTCAAGGGGGTGCCGTCCTTGAAGCGGCCGACGAGCATGGCGCCGGCCCGGTCGCGGTCGGCGCCGGCCAGGCCGAGGCTGTCCGCCAGCTCCTGCTCGAGCCCCTTGAACGCCCGGACGTTCTGCTCCAGCTTCCTGAAGACCAGGTAGCTGCCGTGGTGGCGGACCGGGTTCGGGGCGAAGGGGTCGGGAACCAGCACGTTGCTCAGCGGGAACGCCGGGTCCCAGTGCTTCTTCGGCTCCTTGTCCACCTCGTCCTTGACGAACAGCGGCTGGCTGCGGCCGTCCACGTACCCGAAGTGCTCGATGCCGTCACCGGCGGGGTTGCGCATGCCCTGCCCGCTCTCCTCGCCGAGCAGCCTGGCGCTCTCCGGCAGCTCGCCGATGATCTCCTCGCGCAGCGCCGCCACCGTCTCCGGCTCCGCGTCGCCGATCAGGATGACGGCGTGGATCTCCCGCTGGTAGGTCCGCTCCCACTGGTCCACGGGCGGGTCGTCGACCTCGGCGATGCGCCGCTTCATGCCGTCGCGGAACACCTTGTCGCCGAATTTGCGCACGTCCTCGACCGAGTGGCCGAGGTCGCGGTATCCGGCCTTGCTGATGCCGACGCCCACGTACGGCGTGCCGCGCCGGCCGCGGGCGGCGAAGTCGCGCACTTCTTCCAGGTGCTTGCGCGCGGACTTCATCTTGGTGGTCGCGAGGTGGCGCAGGAACGCCTTGCCCTCGGCCACGTCGTTGAATCGGATGAACAGCACGGACAGGTGCTCGCGCACGTGGGCGCGCAGGATGTTCGGCTGAAGGTTGTCCAGCATCGCCTTGGTGTCCGCATTGAGCGTGGCCGAGTCCCAGGCCAGGGGTAGTGCATTGGTCAGGTCGACAGGCATTGTCGAGTCCCTTTCCCCGTTTCCGAAATGAAATCGGGCCCCCTGGCGCGCCGCGAATCCCCCCAATTCCAACGCGCCCCACCTGTACGACTCCTGGGAAGGCGAGAAAGTTTCCCGAAATGCGGTCGGCTCAATTTCCCGAATGCCGTCTTCCGCTACCTGCCCGTCGCTCCCCGTGCGCCGCCGTACATAATTCCTCATATGACGACGAGCCGCCGCTGGGGCAGGTCGAGCGAAACCCGTGACACCCTCCTGCGCGCGGCCCGCGAGGTCTTCCTGGCCAAGGGGTACGCCGAGGCGACGGTCGCCGACCTCGTCGAGGCGTCCGGCATCAGCGTCGGCAGCCTCTACCACCATTTCGGCGGCAAGCCGGGGCTGTTCCTGGCGTTGTGGGAGCAGTTCATGCGCGACCAGGAGGAGCGCACCCACAGGGCGGCCAAGGCCACCGAGGGGACCGGCGAACGTTTCCTGGCCGGCGCCCGCGCCTACCTGGAGGGCTCGTGGGAGCAGCGCGAGGTGGCCAGGTTGTTCCTGGAGAACGACGGCCCGGCGGAGTTCACCACGTTGCGCAGGCAGCGCGGCTGGGACTGGATCGGCGGAAACAAGCGCCTGCTCGGCCTGGCGGACACGCGGGAGAGCCACGTGCTCGTGGTCCTGCTCACGACCATGATGGGCGAGGCGGGCCGCGAGGTGGCCGCGTGCGAGTCCGACGAGGAGGCCAAGGTGACGATCGACGAGGTGATCCGCCTGGTGAGGCGGCTGGTCCCTACTGCGGAGGGCGTACCGGCGCCGCCTACCTAGGGACGATTCCGCGGCGCCCGCCGGGTGCGACCGTGGGAGGCATGGACGTACTCCGCCGAGCCCTGGGCACGCTCTCGCTGCTCTACGCGCTGATCTTTCTCTGGTTCGGGCTGCAGCACGCCGGGATCGGGCTCGGTCCCGAGCCCGTGATTGTCCCGGCCGCGATCGTGGAGACGCTGTGCGCCGCGGCCATGCTCATCGGCGCGTACGGGGCGCTGACCCGCCGGGCGTGGGCCTGGGACGGGCTGATCTACACGCACGCGACCGCGCTGGCCGGGGTGCTGCTGGGGATCCTGGCGCTGGCGTTGGGGAGGTCCGAGGCGAGCCCGCTGCTCAACGGGTATCACAGCTCGATGGCGGCCGTGCTCGCCGCCGGGCTGGCGGGCGCCTTCTACGTCTCCAGAGTGCGCAGGTAGCCGGCGGCCTCGGCGAGGTGGTCCTCGCCGAACACGCGGATGCCGTTCAGCTCCAGCAGCGCCGTCGTGACGCCCTGCCCGGGGGTGCGCTGCCCCCGGAACGTGCCGTCGTAGATCGACAGCGCGCCGCACGAGGGGCTGCCCTCCTTCAGCACCGCCAGCCGGATGCCGGACGACCGCGCGACCGCGAGCGCCGACCGCGCGCCCGCCAGGAACGCGGCCGTCACGTCCGACCCGTTCGTCGCCAGCACGCGGGCTGCGCCGGACAGGACGGCGGCCCCGCCCGCGCCGCCCTCGATCTCGGCGGCGGGACGGGGAATCGGCAGCCCGCCCTCCACCTCCGGGCAGAACGGCACCAGCCGCCCCTCCTCCCGCCACGCGGCGAGCCAGGCGTCCGAGCTGGTCTTGGCGCCGCCGTCGTAGCGCACCCGGCGACCCATCAGGCAGGCGCTGACGAGGATCCTTTCCACGCCTTCGATCCTATGAGCGCGATCGGTACCAGTGAGACCGCCGCCAGCACGATCGCGCACCAGAACGCGTACGTGAACGGCCGCCCCGCTCCCGCGAACACCTGCAACAGCGTGGTGAGCACCGCGACGCCGAAGGGCGCGGCGAGCCGCACCGCGATGGTGCTCAGCGTGGTCGCGGCCGGGATGGCGGCCCGCTCCAGCGTCTTGAACGCGGCGGCCATCACCGACGCCGACACCAGCCCGTGCCCGAGCCCGAGCACGAACATCGGCACCGGCCCCCCGACCGCCACGAACGCCCCGATCCCCGCCACCGCCACGACCACGCCGGCCGCGCCGACGCCGCGCGGCCCCCTGCTGTCGGTGAGCTTGCCCGCGACCGGCATCGTGATCGCCGCGCCGATCCCCATCGGGGCCAGCAGCAGGCCCGCGTCCAGCGCGTTCCCGCCTTCGGCGAGCTGGCTGTAGAGGGGTACGAGCACGGTGAAGCCGAACATCGCGGCCGAGTAGCACACGAGCGCGGCCACCGCCGCGGCGAACGTGCGGTCGCCGAACAGCCGCAGGTCCAGCAGCGTGCCCGAGGCCCGCAACGCCCGCACCACGAACGCGACGACCAGGACGACGCCGATCCACAGCGCCGGATGCAGCGGCGATGCCCCGTTGCCCACTTCTGACAACCCGTAGACCAGCGCCGCCAGCCCGGGGGACAACACCGCCAGCCCGACCACGTCGAGCCCCTGCGGGTTCGCGCCGGGCTCGCGCGGCAGCAGCACGTACGCGGCCAGCAGCGCCACCGCGCAGAACGGCACGTTGATCAGGAACAGCCACCGCCAGCCGAGGCCCTCCACGATCACCCCGCCGAGCGGCGGCCCGAGCACGGGCACCAGCATCGCGGGGACCGAGATCATGGCCATCGCGCGGCCCATGCGCTCCCTGCCCGCCGCCTGGGCCAGCATCATCTGGCCCACCGGCAGGAGCAGGCCCCCGCCCAGCCCCTGCACGGCGCGGAAGGCGACCAGGCTGCCGATCGACCAGGCGGCGGCGCTGAGCGCGGAGCCCGCGACGAACAGCACGAGCGAGACCAGCCAGACGTTTCTGCCGCCGAACCTGCCCACCGCCCAGCCGGTGACCGGAACCGTCATCGACAGGGCCAGCAGGTAACCGGTGACCACCCACTGCATGGTGGCGAGTGTCGTGTCGAAGTCGCGGGCCAGGGTGCCGAGCGCGACGTTGACGATCGTGGTGTCGAGCATCGTCATGACGACGCCCAGGAGAACGACCAGGCCCGTGGTCCAGAGAGGACTTCGTACGCTGTATCGCATATCGTACACTGTATCACCTCGCTACGCTCGGAGGGTGAGCTCTGTCTGGTCGCGTCCGCCGCCGCCGCGCCGCCCGGTGCTGACCAGGGAGGCGATCGTGGCGGCGGCCATCGCGATCGCCGACGCCGAAGGGCTGGGCGCGGTCTCGATCAGGCGCGTGGCGGCCGAGCTGGGCGCGCGTGCCATGACGCTCTACTCCTACATCGAGCGCAAGGAGGACCTGCTGGCGCTGATGCTCGACGAGATCGCCGCCGAGGTGCTCATCGACGGACCGCTGCCGGCCGACTGGCGGGAGGCGTTGCTGCTGATGGCCTGGCGCGAGCGCGAGCTGGTGCGGCGCCACCCCTGGCGGGTCGAGCTGATCTCGCAGCGGGTGGCCGTGGGGCCCAACGCGATGCGGCACGTGGAGCAGAAGCTGTCCGCGTTCGACGGGCTCGGGGTCGACCGGTTGACGGCCTGGCGGTTCCTGGCGGCGTTCAACGACTACATGACCGGGTTCGTGGTCAGGGAGTCGCTGGAGCGCGGGGAGCCCAGGGAACTGGGGATCAGCGACGCCGAGCGGGCGGCCGTGGCGGAGCCGTACATCAAGGAGCTCGTCGACAGCGGTGAGTTCCCCCGGCTGGCGCCGATGATCGAGCAGGGTGTGCGGGGGGCGGACGACAACTTCGAGCGCGGGCTCAACTGGGTGCTGGACGGAATCGAGGGCGACCTACCCGGGCGATAGCCTTTGTCCCGATGAACACCACCGTCTCCACGATCGTCATCGCCGGCTCGCTGTTGCTCATGCTGGCGAGCCTGGTCGTCGCGATCCGCAACCGGCCGATGGGCATGGTCCTGCTGGTCGGGTTCGCCGTGCTCGAGGTGGCCGTGCTGGTGCAGGCGGGTTTCGTGATCGCGGCGGTGGCGGGGGGCGAGGGGCCTGCCGAGAAGGCCACGCTGTTCGGCTACGTCGGGGGTCAGGTGCTGATCCCGCCCGCCGGGGTGTTCCTGGCGCTGGCCGAGCGGAGCCGGTGGGGGTCGGCGATCCTGGTCGTGGCCGGGTTCGCGATCGCGGTGATGACGGGGCGGCTGCTGCAGATCTGGCAGGGGGGCGCGTGACCACCTCCATCGGCACCGGTCCAGGGCGTGCCCTGATCGCCGTCTACGGGCTGTTCTCGCTGGCCGCCGGGGCACGGGCGGGCGTGCAGATCGCGACGAAGTTCGGCGAGGCGCCGCTGGCGTACTCGTTGTCGGCCTTCGCGGCGCTCGTCTACATCCTGCTCACCGTCGCGCTCTTCCGTGGCGCCCGCCGCCTCGCGCTGGTCGCGCTCGGCGTCGAGCTGGCGGGAGTGCTGGTCATCGGCACGGCCAGTCTCGTCGACGCGGCCGCCTTCCCCGACGAGACGGTCTGGTCCGCGTACGGCAAGGGTTACCTGTTCATCCCGCTCGTGTTGCCCATAGTGGGTTTCTACTGGCTGCTGCGCAGGCGTTAGCCTCCTTCGGCCGGCCAGGAATAAACCTACATTTCACTCCTGTTAGGCTGGTGATTCATCCCATGATTTGATGAATGGAGGATCTTCCCCCGCATGAGCGTGCTCGCGCAAGAGTCCCGAGGCAGAACCGGCCCCCTCGGCTGGCTGCTCGTGCTGGGAATCGTCCTCGCCGCGCTGAACCTGCGTACCGCCGTCACCAGCGTCGGCCCGCTGCTCGACCAGCTCGCCGGGGCGCTCGGCATGTCGAGCGTAGGGACCGGCCTGCTCACCACGCTTCCCGTGCTGGCCTTCGCCAGCGTCGGCGCGGTCACCCCGACCCTGGCCAGGCGGATCGGCGAGCACCGGCTGCTGCTGCTCGCCCTCGTCACGCTGGGCGCTGGCCTGCTGGTCAGGTCGCTCGTCGGCTCGGCCCCGGTGTTCCTGCTGAGCAGCGCGGTCGCGCTGTCCGGCGGCGCCGTCGGCAACGTACTCATCCCGACGCTGATCAAGCGTCACTTCCCGGCCAGAACCGGGGTCATGACCACCGTCTACACCACGGCCCTGGCGGTCGGCACCATGCTGGCCGCCGCCGCGACCGTGCCGATCGAGCGCGCGTCAGGCAACTGGCACATCGCGCTCGGCGTGTGGGCGGCCCTGGCCGCCGTCGCCGCCATTCCGTGGCTTGCGCTGCTGCGCAGTGAGCCGGAGCGGGACACGGGCGGCCGGGACGAGGGCATCCGGCAGATGCTCAGGAGCAGGCTGGCGTGGACGGTCGCGATCTACTTCGGCACCCAGTCGATGATCGCCTACATCATGTTCGGCTGGCTCGCCACCATCCTCACCGACCGGGGTTTCAGCACGTCGCAGGCGGGGCTGGTGCTGGGCGTGTTCACCGCGCTGAACATCCCCGTCTCCATCCTCGTGCCGCTGGTCGCCTCCCGCCTCCGCGACCAGCGTCCCGCCGTGGTCGGGCTCGTCGCCTTCTACATGGCCGGGTTCATCGGGCTCTGGGCCGGGCCCGCGCCCCTGGCGCTGGTGGGGATGGTGCTGGTGTCCGTGGGGATGGGGTCGTTCCCGCTGGCGCTGATGATGCTGGCACTGCGCACCCGTACGCCGGAGGCCACGGCGGGGTTGTCGGCGTTCGGGCAGAGCACCGGGTATCTCATCTCCGGTGCGGGTCCGCTGCTCGTGGGGGTGTTGCGGCAGGTCACCGGGGGGTGGGCGCTGCCGTACACGCTGATCTTCGTCGTGCTGGTCGTCCAGCTTCTCGCCGGCCTGTACGCGGGCCGCAACCGTTACCTGGAGGACGAACGTCTCCTGAAGACATGACCTGCCGGTGATCGACTGCGTAACAGGGGCCCAGTCGAACTCCGGTGAGGTCATGCGCACGTCCGTCAGCATGTGTTGACAAGCGGGGGCTTGTCAGCACATGCTGACACCATGGACGTAACCGCGCTGGCCGAGGCGGCCACCGATCGAGAACCGGGGACGGGGCTGGCGGCGGTGGCCGCGCTCAGGGCCCTGCTTGAGGAACTGGAGGCGATGCACGTGTCGAACGCCCGGGCCCAGGGATGGTCATGGGAGCAGATCGCCGATGCACTGGGTGTCCGGCGGCAGTCCGCTCATCGCAAGCACGCTCGCAGGACGGGGAGGTAGCGCGTGTTCGCCAGGTTCACGGCGGGCGCCCGCCGGGCGGTGGTCAGAGCGGGGATCCTCGCGCTCGACGCGGGGCGGCCCACTCTCGACGCCGATCTGATGCTGCTGGGAGTGGCCGAGGTGCGGCCGTTCTCGTTGTCGTCGTTCACCGCCTCCGAGGCCGAGGTGCGGGAGCGGGTGGGCGTCTGTGACGCGCGGGCGCTGCTGGCCACGCTGGGGATCGACCTCGACGCGGTGCGTCGCACCACCGGATCCGGCGCCGACGCGCCCGGGTCGTGGCGCCTGCGGCGCTCCCGGGTACGGCCGCTGCGGGTCACCCTGTACGGGCCGCTGGGGGAGATCCCGCTGGCCATGCACGCCAGGAAGGTGATCGAGGTGGCGAAGTGGCGGCCAGGACCCGTCACGGGGGAGCGGCTGTTGTGGGGACTGCTCGCGGACCACGCCAACGGCGCCGCCAGGATCCTGCGGGACACCGGGGTGAACCTGCCCGAGCTGGTACGCGAGGCCGGAATCCCGGCCCGCCGCACCGCCTGACTCAGGGTGCGCCGCCTGGGCCCGCGGTGGGCTCCAGGTGGGCGATCTTCTCGGGGTTCGCGATGAGGTAGATCGTGTCGATCTTGCCGTCCGTGATCAGCAGCGAGATGACCGTGATCACCTGACCTCTGGCCGAGATGACCATCGCGGGAGCGTTGTTCATCACCGCCACCCCAAAGGACAGATCCGGAATGTCCGCCATGCCGATCGAGGCAAGGAAACGGGCGATGTTCGCCGGGGTGTTGATCGACAAGAGGTAGCGGCTGACGTTCTCGGCGCCGGTGATGACCCGCAGCGCGGCCCTGGCCTTGCCGCCGCCGTCGCTGACCATCGTGACCTCACCCGCGAACAGCTCGATCAGCCCGTCGAGGTCGCCGTCGGCGGAGGCGCTGATGAACCGCTCGGTGATCCGCCGGCGTTCGTCCCTGTCCACGTCGAACCGCGGCCGCCTGTCCCGCACGTGGTCCCGCGCCCGCCGCGCGAGCTGCCTGGTCGCCGGCTCGGCCCGCCCGATGACCTCCGCGATCTCGGAGAACGGCAGGTCGAACGCCTCCCGTAACACGAACACGGCCCGCTCCAGCGGCGACAACGTCTCCAGGACCAGGAGCAGCGCCATCTCCACCGACTCGGCCAGCTCGGCATGCTCGGCGACGTCGGGCGCGGTGCTGATCGGCTCGGGCAACCACGGCCCCACGTACGACTCCCGCCGCGACTTCGCCCACCGCAGCCGATCGATGGCCAGCCGCGAGGTCACCCTGATCAGGTACGCCTTGGGATCGTCGACGGTCGCCTCGTCCACCCCTGACCAGCGCAACCACGCCTCCTGCACGACGTCCTCGGCGTCGGCGACGCTGCCGAGAATCCGGTACGCAACCCCGATCAGCAGGCTCCGGTGATCCTCAAAGGTCGGCATAAACCCTAGACGTACCACAGGGCCCGAGGTGTGACACGGGGGCTCCCGAACTCCGATACACTTGCGGATCGCAAGGGGCTATAGCGCAGTTGGTAGCGCGCCTCCATGGCATGGAGGAGGTCTGGGGTTCGAATCCCCATAGCTCCACAGTTTGGGTGTTCACCGATCGCGTGTGGCCCGATAGCCGTCCCGTTCAGGTTTGTCGAAATGGCTTATCTCGTCGGGTGTGGGGGCCTCGAAAAGTGTCGCCCATTGTTCGAGCTGCTCCCTGTTGATCGGGTCCGGGGCCTCGTTGCGCGATTCCAGGCGGCGGCACAGCTCGTCCAGTGGCGCCGCCAGATAGCGCAGCTCGACGGCGGCGCCGAGGGCGTGGGCGGCGCGCCGCAGCTCGTCCCGTTCCGCCCGTGACCAGAAGCCGAACTCCAGGATGACGGTCTGGCCGAGTTTCAGCAGGTCCTGCGCATGTAGCCAGAGCAGCTGCTCGAGCCGGTCGCGCGCCTCCTCGTCGTAGAGGTCGATGCCGAGGTGCGCCAGCCATTCGTCCGGACACAGCCGTACGGCCGGGAGCTCGGCGGCCAGGCGCTTGGCCGGCGTCGTCTTACCCGACCCCGGCAGGCCGCACAGGAGTATCAGTCGCATACGTCTTCCAACATGAAGGTCACCCTGACAGCAGGTGCCTCAGGGTCTCCGGGAGGTCGTCGCGGTTCTGCGGGGTCACCGTGACCAGCTCGGCCACGATGCGGGCCTTCAGCGCCGGGTGGCTGCGCTGGTGGATCGTGGCCACGACCGGGATGTCGGCGTTGAAGAGCGCCACGCAACGCGGCAGGAACGCGGGCGACAGCAGCTCCATGGGCCCGATCTCGTCGATGAGCGCGACCGCGCCCTTCGTGCTCACTGCCCGGTCCATGGCGGGCAGGGCGATGCGCTCGAACGCGGGTACGTTCACCCCATATCGCCCGATCCTGGGCCCGGAGACCCAGGAGACGTGGGCCATGACCGCCTTCCGCCCCCCGAACTCCTCCACGGTGAAGCCCACCCGCTGCCCGTGCTCGCGTACCTCGTCGCTGAGGAAACCGCAGACCGGCACGCCCGCCGCGCGCAGCAGCTCGGCGAGGCGGCGGACGACGGTGGTCTTGCCGGTGCGGGGCGGGGCGGTGAGCAGGATGTGCGGCCGGGACACGGGTCCAGGATCGCAGACGGACCCGTCACTTGCCGAGCACGGCCAAGTAGTGCGGGTTGCGCATGATGCCGAGAAGATTGCCGAAGGGATCGACCACGACGGCCGTGACGAATCCGGTCCCCTCGCCGCGTTCCGTGATCGGCTGGTATTCCTTGGCTCCCAGGGTGAGCAGCCTGTCGAGGGTGGCCTCCAGGTCGTCCACGTGCCAGTGCATGATCGAGCCCGCGGACCCGCTCGTCGCGCCCGGCGGGGCGTAGCGGCTGTCGATCAGGCCGAGCTCGTGCTGGTAGTCGCCGACGCGGAACTCGACGTAGCCCGGGACCTCGTAGTACGGCTGGATGCCGAGGAACTCGGCGTACCAGGCCTTGGCCGCCGCCAGGTCGGCCGCGTAGAAGCTGATCGTGGCGAATCCTCGCAACATGTCGATGTTCCCTTCGCTGGGTTGTGTCGACGATTCTTCCGGTCAAAGTGCTCATCAAATGAGCACTTTTAGCGGGAGAATTCTTCTCATGCGAGCCGATCGTCTGGTGGCCGTGCTGCTGCTCATGCAGGCCCGTGGCCGGGTGACCGCGGCCGAGCTGGCCGGGGAGCTGGAGGTGTCCGTGGCCACCGCGCGCCGCGACCTCGAAGCGTTGTCCGCGGCGGGTGTGCCGGTGTATCCACAGGCGGGGCGCGGTGGCGGCTGGTCGCTGCTGGGCGGCGCCAGGACCGACCTCACGGGGCTCACCGCGAACGAGGCCCAAGCGCTGTTCCTGCTCGCCGGTCCGGCCGCGGCCGTCGCGCCCGAGCTCAGGTCCGCGCTGCGCAAGTTGCTGCGGGCCCTGCCCCAGACGTTCCGGGCCGACGCCGAGGCCGCCGCAGCCGCCGTGGTGATCGACCCCGCGCGCTGGGGCGAGCGCGATCGGGAGCGGCCCGAGCTGGTGGCGGCCCTGCAGCGCGCCACCGTACGCCGCCGCAAGGTCAGGCTCGGGTACGAGGGCCGCTCCCGGGAACGTTCGCACCGGCTGGTCGATCCCTGGGGCCTGGTGGACAAGGACGACGTCTGGTACCTGGTGGCCGGGACCGAGAGCGGGCAGCGCACGTTCAGGGTGGACCGGATCGTCGAGGCCGCGGTGACCGACGAGCCCTTCGAACGGCCTGAAGGCTTCGAGTTGTCGCAGGCGTGGGGGCAGGTCGTGGACGAGATGGAGCGGCGGCGCTCGCTGGTCTCGGCGACCGTGCTCATCGCCAAGAGGTTCCTGCCGGTCCTGCGCTCGCATTTCGGGCGGCACTGCGAGACCGAGGGGATCGAGCCGGACGGGCGGGTCAGGGCGCGGGTGGCGGCCCCGATGCCGCGGACGATCGCCGAGCAACTCGCGGGGTGGGGATCGCTCGTGGAGGTGGTGGAGCCGGAGCAGGTCAGGGCCGAGCTGGCCAGGATCGGCGCCGAGCTCGTCGGCCGCTATCGGTGACGTCTAGGGCAGCGTGGTGGACAGGGCCGCGAGTTCCCAGCGGATCTGCTCCCACGCCTGCTCCACATGCCGCCGCTCGGTGGCCGCACCTCCGATGGCCAGCCGCAACACCACCCGGCCGGCGATCCTGGCGTGCGTCATGTACACGGACCCGCTGGCGTTCAGCAGTTGCAGCAGCCGCATCGTGGCCGCATCAGCCTCGGCCGCCGCCAGCCCCGGCCACTCCGGGCGGAAGCACACGAGCCCGAGCGGATGCGGCTCGTGCACCTCGAACCCGGGATCCGCCGAGATCCACGACGCCAGCTCCTGCGCCAGCCCGACGCCCTTGCGGATGTGCGCGCGCAGCCCTTCGGCGCCGTACCAGCGGATCACCGACCACAACTTCAGCGCCCTGAACCGCCGCCCCAGCGGCACCTGCCAATTGCGGTAGTCGACGACGGAGCCGGCGGAGGTGGCCGGATTCCTGAGGTATTCGGGCAGGATCGACAGGGCGCCCAGCAGCGGGGCACGGTCGGCGGTCCAGAGCACGGCGCAGTCGAAGTTCGTCAGCAGCCACTTGTGCGGGTCCGTCGAGTAGGAGTCGGCGTACTCGGCCACCCCGTCGTTCAGCCAGCGGAACTCCGGGCAGACCGCCGCGACCCCCGCGTAGGCCGCGTCCACGTGCAGCCAGAGCCCGCGTTCGCGGCACACCTCGCCGATCTCCCGCACGGGGTCGACGGCCGTCGTGGAGGTGGTGCCGACGGTGGCGCACACCATCGCGGGCACGGCCCCCGCCGCCTCGTCCTGAGCCAGCAGGGTACGCAGGTGGCCGGGGTCCATCGCCAGGGTGCGCGGATCGACGTCCACCACCCGTACGCCCGACGTCCCCAGCCCCGCGATCCGTGCCGCCTTCTCCAGGGACGAATGCGTCTGGGACGACACGTACAGCGTGTACCGCCGTTTGATCCCGTCCGACGTGACCTGGCCGTCGCTCGCCCGGTGCAGCGCGGCCAGCAGCGCGACCAGGCACGCGCTCGACGCCGAGTCCTGGATGACGCCGCCGCCCTTCGCGTTCGTACGGAAATGTTCCGGCAGGTCGAGCAACTCCGCGAGCCAGTCGACCACCACCGTCTCCAGCTCCGTACAGGCCGGGCTGGCCACCCACAACATCCCCTGCACGCCGAGCCCGCTGGAGAGCAGGTCGCCCAGGACGGCCGGGCCGCTGGCGTTGGAGGGGAAGTAGGCGAAGAAGCCGGGATGTTGCCAGTGCGTGATGCCGGGCAGCAGGATCCGCCCCAGATCCGACAGCACCGCCTCGAACGGCTCCCCGCGCTCCGGCGGCCCCGACGGCAGGGCGCTTCGGATCTCACCCGGCTTGACCTGGGACATCACCGGATAGGACTCGATGCCGGCGAGGTAGTCCGCGATCCAGTCGACGACCTGTTTGCCGTGGCGGCGGAACTCCTCCGGGCTCATATGATCGCTCATCCGCCCACTCTGTAGGCACGGGCGGGTGTTGCGAAAGGGAACGGGCCGGAGGCTTTCGCCCCCGGCCCGTTCTATCTCAAGCGGTCGATGACCGCCGAAGGTCAGTAATGTCTGGGATAGCGCCGACTGCCGAACGTCTTGCCGACCTGGAAGCCGCCGGGCAGGCGCACGGTCACGTGGCGCCGGCCGTCAGGAGTGGTCGAGACGTGGAAACGCCGGTTGCCGTAGCTGTGGCCGACACCGTGCCGCGACAGGTTGATCCGGAACGGACCCACTTTGATTGACTTTCGGTAGTGCCAGCCCATGTCCCTCCTCCGCCGTCGTGCGCTCAGTCTGGAAAACGACCGGCACGTTCGCCGAGTTCCCGTTCACCCGGCATACCGTAGGTGGACTGGCAGCACCCGGAAGGACCACATCCATGATCGTGATCGCTCACCTGAGCGACATCCACATCGGCGCGACTCCCCAAAGCGCCGGCCGCGCCGACGCCGTGCTGCGCTACCTCGACTCGCTCCCCTACGACTTCGACGTGGTGCTCGTCACCGGCGACATCGCCGACCACGGGCTTCCCGGGGAGTACGAGGAGGCGGGCAAACTGCTCACCTCGCGCCATCCCGTCCTGGTCGGCCCCGGCAACCACGACCGCCGCGAGGAGTTCCGCAGGGTGCTGCTCGGCGAGCGGCCGTCGTCCGGGCCGATCAACCAGGTCCACCGCAGTGCCAAGGCGATCTACGCGATGTGCGACTCGTCCATCCCCGGCGAGGACGCGGGCCACCTGGACGAGGAGACGATCGCCTGGCTCGAAGGCGTGCTCGAAAGCGCCGACCTGCCGGTGTTCGTGGCTTTCCACCACCCGCCCGCGCTCCTGCACAGCCCGCCGATCGACGGGATCAGGCTGCACCGGCCCGAGCCGCTGGAGGAGTTGCTCGCCGCGCACCCGAACGTGCCTGCCGTCCTGGTCGGCCACGCGCACATGGCGGCCGCCACCACGTTCGCCGGTCGCCCGCTGCTGGTCGCCCCGGGCGTCGTGTCCACGTTGAAACTGCCGTGGGAGGGCGGGACGTCGTTCGACAACTGCGTCGACTACGACCTCCCGCCCTCCGTCGCCTTCCACGTCCTGGACGGCGAAGGGCGGGTGACCACCCACTACCGAGTGGTCGTCACCGCTCGGTGAGGCGGACGAACGTCACCGAGTTCCCGGGGAAGTCGTAGGTGAAGGCCGAGGAGAAGCCGTTCATCCGCGACTCCACCGGAGCCACCTTGTCCGGTTCGGAGATCGAGTTCACGTCGGACGGCGCGCCGGTCAGCGAGGTCACCGTGGCGGTCGGCCTGACGCGGGCCGAGCCCAGGTCCACGCTGCCGCGCACGGCCGTGTCCTGCGCGTTGACGACCTTGAGCGTCACGGACTTCCCGTCCCTGGACACCACCTGGTACAGCGGCTCCACCGTCGCGTTGTCCACGAACTCGTTGATCTTCTGCCCGTCCACCCAGGTCGTGATCTTGCGCCCGCTGACCTGGATCTTGAGGCGGTAGTCGCGGCCGGTCTCGACCGTCGTGGCGGAGGTGGCGATCGAGGACTTGCCGCCGTTCACGGCCTTCTCGATGGCGGACTGGGTGTTGCCCCAGCCGCCGATGTTCCACCAGTAGAAGTTGCCGGTGTCACGCACCCCGAACATCACCAGGAAGCCCTCCGCCCCAGCGGTCTTGCGGGCGGTCACCTCCATCGTGTAGTTCGACCAGTCGGCCGAGCCCGCCGTGGACCTGGCGTCCTCGACCCGCGCGGTCTGCAGATAGGCCCCGTCCTGTACGGCCCACGTGCCGCGACCGGGCGTCCACTTGCCGGAACCGGCCGAGAAGTCGTCCGACAGCAGCACGGTCCCGTCCGCCGCGGTGACCTGCACGTCGTCGTACCTGACCTGGGTGTTCCAGGCGCCCAGCCCGACCGCGCCGCTGATGTCCTCGACCGGCCTGGCCGCGCCCTCGAAGGTGCTCGGCAGGACCCGGTCGCCGACGTTCGTGGAGAACAGCCGCTGTACGTGGTAGCTCGGCGAGCCGTACACCTGGTCGTTGTCGAACCAGATGAGGTCCGGCGTCCAGTCCACGTAGTCCACGTTGGCCAGCAGCGGCGCGTACGAGGCCAGCTCCACCACGTCGGCGTTGCGCTCGATGCCCGTCAGGTACGACGCCTCCGTCAGGGCGTTGTAGAACGTGTTGCCCCTGGAGGCGTACTCGCCCACGAACACCTTCGGGCCGCCCCGGTCATAGGAGTCGTAGCGGTGGTTGTTGGCCAGGAACCAGTCGGGGTTGTTGTAGTAGTGCTCGTCGACCAGGTCCGCCTTCTGGTCGCGGGCGAACTGCCACATCCGGTCGAACCAGGCGCCCTGCGACGTCTGCCCGGAGTTACTGATGATCTTGATCGAGGGGTACTTGGCCCTGATCGCCTGGGCGAACTTCGGGTAGTTCGTGAAGAACTCTTGGTAGATCTCCTCGTTCCCGAGCCCGATGTAGTCCAGCCCGAACGGCTTCGGATGCCCGAGCTGCGCCCGCTTCTTACCCCACTCCGACGTCACGGGCCCGTTGGCGAACTCGATCAGGTCCAGCGTGTCCTGCACCCACCTGGCCAGCTTGGCCTCGTCGGTCAGCGGGCGGTTCTCGCCGCAGCCGTTCACGCCCACCGACAACACCGGCAGCGCCTCGGCCCCGACGTCCTCGGCGAACTGGAAGTACTCGTAGTACCCGATGCCGTACGTCTGGTTGTAGCCCCAGAAGTTGAAGTTGGTGGGCCGCTCCTCGATCGGGCCGATCGTCTCCTTCCACTGGTAGATGCGGCGCCTGTCCTGCTTGTCCGAGTACGGGTCGTACGTGCCGACGTTCGTCACGCAGCCGCCGGGGAAGCGCAGGAACTGCGGCTCCAGATCGGCGATCATCTTCGCCAGGTCCGTCCGCATGCCGTGGCCCTTGAACGTGTCATGCGGGAACAGCGAGACCATGTCCAGGTCGGTCTGCCCGCTGGGGGCCTGGACGACCAGGCGGCCCGCGTCGGTGGTGCCGGAGGACTTGAACGACCCCGTGTACTTGGCCCAGCCGCCCGCCTTGACCTGCAGCGTCGCCTTGCCGAGCACGGTGGCGCCGCTCTCGGCGGTGATCGTCAGCGGGCCGCTCTCCGAGCGCCTGGCCCACAGTGACAGGTCGTAGCGCTTGCCGGCCTTCAACGGCAGGCCGCGGTTGAACCCCGTGTTGCTCGCGCCCGCCGTGCCATCCCCGGTGACGTCGAGCCGCAGGTAGTTACGGTTGTTCGCGTTCAGCGGCTGGTCGGAGGAGACCGTCAGGGCGGCGGTCGCGCCGCGCTCGGCCTTGGTCCACGCGGTCAGCCCCGTGTAGGAGCGCTCGTCGGTCGCGTTGAACTCGAACGAGCGGTTCTGCACCAGCTCGGCGTAGAGCCCGCCGTCGGCGGCGTGGTTGATGTCCTCGTAGAAGATCCCGTAGAGGTTCGGGCCGACCTTCGTGCCCTGCGCCTTGGTGTCCACGGTGAGCTTGCCCGAGCTGTAGTCCTCGACCCCGAACTTGGTGGCCTCCGTCCCCATGACCAGCTTCCCGTCGCTGATCGAGACGCTCCTGCCGCCGGAGGACACCGTGACCTTGCCGCCGCCCGCGTCCTTGAGCTGGAAGACCGACGCGGTCCCGCTGAGCCGCACCCTCTCCGTGGCCTGCAGGTACTTGCCGGTCGCCAGGTCCTTCAGCGTCACCCCATCGCCGCTGGGCGCGGCGGTGACGGCCAGGCTGGTCATCGACGCCTTCGCCGAGGCCCGCACCACTCCCGACTGATCGACGGTCAGGTACGGCTGCGCCACCGCCCGCAACGTGAACGGCCCGGGCGGAACCACGGCCTGACCCTCGGCCGCCTTGATCGCGACGTAGTCGAAATCGGCTCGCATCGACGTGCCGTTCTGCGCCGACAGCCCGAACAGCCCGACCTGCCGGACGTCGAGCCGGGCCGTCATCCTGGCCGCCTGCACCCAGGCCGAGCCGTCCCAGTAGGAGGAGACGAACTCGTCACCGGTCCTGGCCAGCTTGACGATCTCGGCGGCCGAGCCCGGCCGGGCCGCGAAGTTCGAGGTGAACGCCGCCCCCACCTCGGTGGCCGTCTCGATCACCGGCCCGCCGGCGAGCCCGACGTGGGCCAGCCCGGCGCGTACGTAGTTGTCCCAGTCCTGCCAGGCCAGCAGGCCCGCGCTCTGGTAGTCCAGCGCGACCGGCGCGCTGAGTTTGGTGACCACCTCGAAGTCGCCGTCGGGGATGTCCACGAGGAAGAGGTTCCTGGCGTTGTTGGTGCCCTGATGGGTGTCACCGGTCAGCGTGTCCAGGTGGAGCGCGCTGCCCGACACCGACCAGCGGGAGTTGTCGGGCGACAACACCGTCCAGTCCTGGCCGAGCGCCGTGCCGTCGAACTGGTCGACGACCGCGCCATCAGGGATGGGATCCGCCATCGCGACGGCCGGGGGTGCCACCAGCGAACCCGCTAAGAGCAGGGCCGATAAGGCGATTCGCGTCATGAGTGGGGGGCTCCTCAAGCATTGTTAGCGTTAACATTGGAGTGAGCGTTAACAACGGCGATTCGCGACAAGTTAAGGACTGCCCGCAGGGCTCGTCAAGGGGGGCGCCGCGTAACCCGACCGTAATCCGGCGGGTCTTGACGAGACCGGTTGTTAACGTTCACAGTCAGGCCAAGCCAGGAAAGGAGCACGGCCGTGGGATCCACCCTGGGGCGCCGCCTGCCGGTCATGGCCGATGTGGCCAAGGAAGCCGGCGTGTCGCATCAGACGGTCTCCCGAGTGCTCAACGATCACCCGAACGTGCGCGGCGAGACCCGCACCCGGGTGCTCGAAGCGATCGACAAGCTCGGCTACCGCCGCAACCTCGTCGCCCGCGCCCTGGTCACCAAGCACTCCAGAACGCTCGGGGTGGTCAGCTTCGACACCACGCTGTACGGCCCGGCCAGCACGGTCTACGGCATCGAGCGGGCGGCCAGGTCGGCCGGCTACTTCGTCAGCATCGTCAGCCTCAAGTCCATCGACAGGGCCGGCGTCCGCGACGCGCTCGACTACCTGGCCGACCAGGCCGTGGACGGCATCGTCGTGGTCGCGCCGCAACGCTCGGCCGCGCAGGCCCTGGCCGACGTGCCGCTCGGCGTGCCCACCGTCGCCGTCGAGGGCGGCGAGGCTGGGGGCGTGTCCGTGGTCTGCGTCGACCAGGTCGCGGGTGGCCGGCTTGCCACCGAGCACCTGCTGTCGCTGGGCCACGAGACGGTCTGGCACGTCGGCGGGCCCTCCGACTGGCTGGAGGCGGAAGGGCGCGTGTCCGGCTGGCGGGCCGCGCTGGAGCAGGCGGGCCGCGAGGCCCCGCAACCGCTCGCAGGGGACTGGAGCCCGCGCTCGGGGTATGAGGCGGGGCGCAGCCTGGCGAGCATGAGGAACGTCACCGCGGTCTTCGTCGCCAACGACCAGATGGCGCTCGGCGTGCTGCGGGCGTTCACCGAGCAGGGGGTGAGAGTGCCCGAGCGGGTGAGTGTGGTCGGCTTCGACGACATCCCGGAGTCGGAGTTCTTCTCGCCGCCGCTCACGACCATCAGGCAGGACTTCGACGCGGTGGGCAGACACAGCATCGAAGTGCTCGTACGGCAACTCCAAGGCAGTCCTCAGGAACGGGAGCGGCTCGTGGTGCCGCCCAGGTTCGTCGCCAGGGCCAGCACGGCCCGGGCGGCCGGATAACCGATGGGGCCGTACAGGAAGGCAGACAGTGCTGGCGTCCGTCCGGGGATGTTAGCGCTCACATAGGAAGGGAAACCCCCCACGTGTTAAAGAGGATCTCGGCGTTGGTGCTCGCGGGGCTCACCGCGATGTCGATGGCGGCCTGCGGCAGTGGCGGCTCAGGCGGTGGCGGCGACTCGATCACCATGGGCTTCTCCCAGGTCGGCGCGGAGAGCGGCTGGCGCACCGCGAACACCAAGTCCGTGCAGGACTCGGCCAAGAACGCGGGCATCTCGCTCAAGTTCTCCGACGCCCAGCAGAAGCAGGAGAACCAGATCAAGGCCATCCGCTCCTACATCCAGCAGAAGGTGGACATCATCGCCTTCTCGCCGGTGGTGGAGTCGGGCTGGGACACGGTGCTCAAGGAGGCCAAGGACGCGAAGATCCCGGTCATCCTGACCGACCGCGCCGTGGACTCCAAGGACACGACCCTCTACAAGACCTTCCTCGGCTCCGACTTCATCGAGGAGGGCAAGAAGGCGGGCCAGTGGCTGGTGGAGGAGTACAAGTCCAGCACCGACCCGGTGAACATCGTTGAACTGCAGGGTACGACCGGCTCGGCGCCGGCCAACGACCGCAAGGCCGGGTTCGCCGAGGTCATCGGGGCCGACACGAAGTTCAAGATCATCGCCTCGCAGACCGGCGACTTCACCAGGGCCAAGGGCAAAGAGGTCATGGAGGCCTTCCTGAAGTCGAACCCGGACATCGACGTGCTTTATGCGCACAATGACGACATGGGTCTGGGCGCGATCGAGGCGATCGAGGGCGCGGGCAAGGTGCCCGGCAAGGACATCAAGATCATCACCGTGGACGCGGTCAAGGACGGCATGCAGGCGCTCGCCGACGGGAAGATCAGCTACATCGTCGAGTGCTCGCCGCTGCTCGGCCCGCAGCTCATGGACCTGGCCAAGAAGGTGCTCAAGAACGAGCAGGTGCCGGCCCGCGTGGTGACCGAGGAGACCACGTTCACCCAGGACCAGGCCAAGCAGGCCCTGTCCACCCGCCAGTACTGATCGAGCGACCGGGCCGGCCTGGCCGGCCCGGTTTCGGCACAAGGGGAGAAGGCGAATGGCCACACCCGCGCCGGTCCTGACGATGAGCGGGATCGGCAAGCAGTTTCCTGGCGTGAACGCGCTGGACGGCGTGGACCTGCGGTTGCTGCCCGGCGAGGTGCACGCGCTCATGGGAGAGAACGGCGCGGGCAAGTCCACCCTGATCAAGGTGCTCACCGGCGTCTACCCGGCCGACGCGGGCACCGTCGAGCTGGGCGGGCAGGCCATCGCGTTCGGCAGCCCGCTGGAGGCCCAGCAGGGCGGCATCAGCACCGTCTACCAGGAGGTCAACCTCTGCACGAACCTCTCGGTCGCCGAGAACATCTTCATCGGCCGCGAGCCGCGCCGCCGCGGGCGCATCGACTGGAAGCGGATGCGGACCAGGGCCGGTGAGCTGCTGTCGCGGCTGGAGCTGAGCCTGGACGTGTCGGCGCCGCTGTCGTCGTACTCGCTGGCCATCCAGCAGATGGTGGCCATCGCACGGGCGATCGACATCGACGCCAGGGTGCTGATCCTGGACGAGCCCACCTCGAGCCTGGACGCGGACGAGGTGGAGCAGCTCTTCAGGGTCATGCGCAGGCTCAAGGAGGAGGGCATCGCCATCCTCTTCGTCTCGCACTTTCTCGACCAGATCTACGAAATTTCGGACCGTATGACGATTCTTCGCAACGGTCGGCTCGTCGGCGAGTACCTCACCCGCGAGCTCCCCCAGGTCGAGCTGGTCGCCAAGATGATCGGCCAGGAGCTGGCCGCCCTCGAACGGCTGCACGGCGAGGCCAAGGTCTTCGACCGCCCGCTGGTCGAGGCGCGCGAGCTCGGCAGGTCAGGGGCCATCGAGCCGTTCACGCTGACGATCCACGAGGGCGAGGTCGTGGGCCTGGCGGGGCTGCTCGGCTCAGGACGTACGGAGATCGCGCGGTTGTTGTTCGGCGCGGACCACGCGGGCACGGGGGAGATCGCGGTCGGCGGGACGCCCGCGTCGTTACGCACGCCGCGCGCGGCGATGACGCACAAGATCGCGTTCTGCTCGGAGAACCGCAAGTCCGACGGGCTCATCCCGGACCTGACCGTGCGCGAGAACATCATCCTGGCCCTCCAGGCCACCAGGGGCTGGACCAGGCCGGTGCCGCGCGAGCAGCAGGACGAGCTGGTCGGCAGGTACATCAAGGCACTGAAGATCAACCCGCCCAACCCCGAGCACCTCGTACGCGACCTCAGCGGCGGCAACCAGCAGAAGGTCGTGCTGGCCAGGTGGCTCCTCCTGGAGCCGCGCCTGCTCATCCTGGACGAGCCCACCCGGGGCATCGACGTCGGCGCGAAGGCCGAGATCCAGCGGCTGGTGGCGGAGCTGTCCGACGGCGGCATGGCGGTGCTGTTCATCTCCGCCGAGCTGGAGGAGGTGCTGCGGCTCAGCCACAAGGTGGAGGTGCTGCGCGACCGGCGGCTGGTGGCCGAGCTGCCGAATGACGACGAGCTGACGACGGACGTGCTGATGGAAACGATCGCGAGCGGAGGCCGGGCCTCATGAGACGGCTGCTGTGGCCGGTGGTGGTCCTCGTACTGCTGCTGGTCCTGAACGTGTTCTTCACGCCCAGCTTCTTCTCCGTCCAGGTCAGGGACGGCCACCTGTACGGCAGCCTGATCGACATCCTGCGCTTCGGCGCGCCGCTGATCCTGGTCTCGCTGGGCATGACGCTGGTCATCGCCACCGGCGGCATCGACCTGTCGGTGGGCTCGGTGGTGGCGATCTCGGGCGCGCTGGCGTGCCTGCAGATCAGCGAGGACGCGAGCGTGTTCACCGCCGTGGCCCTGGCGCTGGGGTTGTGCCTGGTGCTGGGGGCCTGGAACGGGTTCCTGGTCGCGGGCATCGGCATCCAGCCGATCATCGCCACGCTGATCCTCATGGTGGCCGGGCGCGGCCTGGCCCAGCTCATCACCGACGGCCAGATCATCACCGTGAACAGCCCGGCGTACAAGGTGATCGGCGGCGGCTACTGGCTGACCGTGCCGTTCGGCATCCTGATCGTGCTGGCGGTGCTGGCGATCACCGCGTTCCTGACGCGCAGGCTGGCGCTGGGCATGCTGATCGAGTCCGTCGGCGGCAACGCCGAGGCCAGCAGGCTCGCGGGCATCAGGTCACGCGGGATCGTCATCATGGTGTACGCCTTCGCCGCCCTGTGCGCGGGCGTGGCCGGGCTGATGATCAGCTCGAACGTCTCCAGCGCCGACGGCAACAACGCCGGCCTGTGGATCGAGCTGGACGCCATCCTGGCCGTCGTGATCGGCGGCACGTCGTTGTCCGGCGGCCGGTTCTCGCTCGGCGGGACCGTGCTGGGCGCGCTCATCATCCAGACGCTGACCACGACGATCTACTCGATCGGCGTGCCGCCGGAGACCACGCTGCTGTTCAAGGCGCTGGTCGTGACCGCGGTCTGCCTCATCCAGTCGCCGTCGTTCCGCGAGAAGGTGTTCCGCCGCCGAGGGCGGGCGGCGCCGCCCAGCCCGGCGGCCGAGGAGAAGGTGCGGGTGCGCGAGGGAGCGCCGCCGCCTGGACTGAGGAGCGGCGGGAGCGTAGCGACCAGAGCGACGAGGGAAGGCGGCGGATCCCCAGCGACCGAGCCGCCTCACGGAGTGAGGCCATGAACACGAGCATGACCACGTTGACGCTCGGCCGGACGGCCGTGCCCGCCAAATACCTGCCGGTCCTGGTGACCGGGTGCCTGTTCGTGGCGATGTTCGTGGTGGGCGGGATCCGCTACGAAGGGTTCGCCAGCGGGCAGGTGATCCTCAACGTCTTCATCGACAACGCCTTCCTGCTGGTGGTGGCGGTCGGGATGACGTTCGTGATCCTGACCGGGGGCATCGACCTGTCGGTGGGCTCGGTGGTGGCGCTGTCCACGATGATCTCGGCCAGTCTCATGGCGGGGCCCGGGTGGCCGCCGTACCTGGTGATCCCGCTGGTGCTGGTCATCGGGTCGGGGCTGGGGCTGGTGATGGGGTACATCGTGCACGCCTTCGACATCCAGCCGTTCATCGTGACGCTGGCGGGGATGTTCCTGGCCAGGGGGTTGTGCTACACGATCGGGACCGACTCGATCCCGATCGAGGACGCCACGTTCACGGCGTTCGCGCAGACCAGGATCGACCTGTTCGCCGACATGTGGATCTCACCGAGCGTGATCATCGCGGTGGTTGTGGTCCTGGTGGCGGCGTACGTGTTGCACTACACCCGCCTGGGCCGGTCCGTGTACGCCACCGGCGGCAGCGAGCAGTCGGCGCTGCTGATGGGGTTGCCCGTGGGCCGGACGAAGATCGCGGTCTACACGATCAGCGGGTTCTGCTCGGCGCTGGGCGGGGTGCTGCTGTCGTTCTACATGCTCTCCGGCTACGGGCTGCACGCCGTGGGCATGGAGCTGGACGCGATCGCGGCGGTCGTCATCGGCGGCACGCTGCTCACCGGGGGTAGCGGCTTCCTGTTCGGCACCGTGCTCGGCGTGCTCGTGCTGGGACTGATCCAGACGATCATCAGTTTCGAGGGCACGCTGTTGTCCTGGTGGACGAAGATCTTCATTGGTTTGTTGTTGTTCGTCTTCATCCTGCTGCAGCGCCTGTTCTCAGCGCGGTCGCGCCGCTGACCTGCGTCTGGAGGCAATCATGGAGGTTACCTAACGATTTCGGGGAGGTAAGTTTCTATCGTTGACAAAGCCGTTGTTAGCGATAACAATCGGCGGAAGCGAACGCGAACTTTGTTCTGATTCGTCACGTTCTGTGATCGAATCCCCCACCCTATCGGCAATTGCCGTAACCCCCATTGCTAGGAGTTCACCATGAGGTTGGGACGAATCGGGGGCGTGGTGTCGATCATCGCGCTCGCCGCGACCATGACGGCCTGCGGCTCAAGCCAGAAAACGGTCGATGCCCAGTCCTCCGCGTCGGCCGGCGCCGGCAGCGCCGGTGCCCTGATCGGCGTCACCATGCCCACGAAGTCGTCGGAGCGCTGGATCCACGACGGTGACAACGTCAAGCAGCAGCTGGAGCAGCTGGGTTACAAGGTCGACCTCCAGTACGCGGAGAACGACATCCCCACGCAGGCCAACCAGATCGAGAACCAGATCACCAAGGGTGCCAAGCTCCTGATCGTGGCCTCCATCGACGGCACCGCGATCACCTCCCAGCTGCAGCAGGCCGCCGACAACAAGATCCCGGTCATCGCCTACGACCGGTTGATCCGCAACAGCCCGAACGTCGACTACTACGCCACGTTCGACAACTTCAAGGTCGGCGTGCAGCAGGCGACGTCGCTGCTCAAGGGCCTCGGCGTCGAGGACGGCAAGAAGGGTCCGTTCAACGTCGAGCTGTTCGGCGGCTCGCCCGACGACAACAACGCCACGTTCTTCTGGAACGGCGCCATGTCGGTGCTCCAGCCGAAGATCGACGACGGCACGCTGAAGATCAAGAGCGGCCAGACCGACTTCAAGGTCGCCGCCATCCTGCGGTGGGACCCGGCCACGGCGCAGAAGCGCATGGAGGACATCCTCACCAAGACCTACACCAGTGGCGCCAAGGTCGACGGCGTGTTGTCCCCGTACGACGGCCTGTCGATCGGCATCCTGTCGGCGCTCAAGAGCTCCGGCTACGGCACCAGCGGCCAGCCGTACCCGGTCGTGACCGGCCAGGACGCCGAGCTCGCCTCGGTCAAGTCGATCATCGCCGGTGAGCAGTACTCCACCATCTTCAAGGACACCCGCAAGCTCGCCGAGCAGACCGTGAAGATGGCCGACGCCGTGCTCAAGGGCGGCACGCCCGAGGTGAACAACACCAAGGACTACGACAACGGCAACAAGGTCGTGCCCTCGTACCTGCTCGACCCGGTGATCGTGGACAAGAGCAACTACAAAGAAGTCATCATCGGCGGCAACTACTACACCGAGGACCAGCTCAAGTAAGGGCCTGCCCCCGGGGACGTGGCCGCGTCCCCGGGGCTTTCCCTGAGCGAGGGGCATCATGACCGAAACCATCTTGCGGATGAGCGGGATCACCAAGACGTTCCCCGGCGTGAAGGCGCTGCAGGACGTCAACCTGTCCGTCCGGCGGGGCGAGATCCACGCCATCTGCGGTGAGAACGGCGCCGGCAAGTCGACGCTGATGAAGGTCCTGTCCGGGGTCTACCCGTACGGCGACTACGAGGGCGAGATCACCTTCGAGGGCGGGAAGGGCGAGTTCGGCGGCATTCGCGACAGCGAGCGCGCCGGCATCGTCATCATCCACCAGGAGCTGGCCCTCAGCCCGCAGCTGTCGATCGCCGAGAACATCTTCCTCGGCAACGAGCGCGCCAAACGCGGCTTCATCGACTGGAACCGCACCAACTACGAGGCCGGCGAGCTGATGAAGCGGGTCGGTCTGCGCGAGAACCCCACGACGCCGATCTCGGACATCGGCGTGGGCAAGCAGCAGCTCGTCGAGATCGCCAAGGCGCTGTCGAAGGAGGTCAAGCTCCTCATCCTGGACGAGCCGACCGCCGCGCTCAACGACGACGACTCCGCCCACCTGCTCGACCTGCTGCGCGGGCTCCGCGACGAGGGCATCACCTGCGTGATCATCTCCCACAAGCTGAACGAGGTGATCGCGATCGCCGACTCCGTCACGATCATCCGTGACGGCCGGACGATCGAGACGCTGGACATGGCCGGCGACCACGTGACCGAGGACCGCATCATCGCCGGCATGGTCGGCCGCGCGCTGGACAACCGCTTCCCGCCGCACGAGCCGACGGTCGGCGAGGAGGCGCTGCGCATCGAGGACTGGACGGTCTACAGCCCCAGCCAGCCCGGCCGGAAGGTGGTCGACGGGGCCGCCCTCACGCTGCGGCGCGGGGAGATCGTCGGGCTCGCGGGGCTGATGGGCGCCGGGCGTACCGAGCTGGCGATGAGCGTGTTCGGGCGTTCGTACGGGGTGCACATCTCCGGCAAGGTCTTCAAGGACGGCAGGCCGATCGAGATCCGCCACGTGCAGGACGCGATCAGGCACGGCATCGCGTACGCCACCGAGGACCGCAAGCGGTACGGCCTCAACCTCATCGAGGACATCAAGCGCAACATCAGCGCGGCCGGGCTGGGCGGGTTGTCCAAGCGCGGCTGGGTCAACGAGAACGAGGAGTACCGGGTCGCCGAGCAGTTCCACCAGAGCATGAACATCAAGGCGCCCAGCGTCAACAGCGTCGTCGGCAAGCTGAGCGGCGGCAACCAGCAGAAGGTCGTGCTCTCCAAGTGGATCCTGACCGAGCCTGACGTGCTCATCCTCGACGAGCCCACCCGCGGCATCGACGTCGGCGCCAAGTACGAGATCTACACGATCATCAACCGCCTGGCCGACGAGGGCAAGGCCGTGCTGGTGATCTCCTCTGAGTTGCCTGAGCTGCTGGGCCTGTGCGACCGCATCTACACGCTCTCCGAAGGCCGCATCACCGGCGAGGTTCCCCGCTCGGAGGCCACCCAGGAAAGCCTCATGTATCTCATGACCAAGGGACAGCAAAAATGAGCAGCATCACGCCCGCCGACGTGGAGGTCGGCGCCAAGGGCGACGGGGGAGCGCCACGGCAGCCGGGCCGGGTGTCGCTGGGCGGCCTGTCGCTGAACCTGCGTTCGAGCGGTATCTACATCGCCTTCGCGCTGATCGTCGCGCTGTTCTCGGTGCTGACCGACGGCGCGATGCTGCAGCCGCAGAACATCTCCAACATCATCGTCCAGAACTCCTACGTCCTGATCCTCGCGATCGGGATGATCCTGATCATCATCGCCGGGCACATCGACCTGTCGGTCGGCTCGGTGGTGGCGGTCACGGGAGCGCTGGCCGCGGTGCTCATGGTCAACATGGGCCTGCCGTGGCCGCTGGCCCTGCTGATCACGCTGGTGGCCGGGGCGCTCATCGGGGCCTGGCAGGGGTACTGGATCGCGTACTTCGGCATCCCGGCGTTCATCGTGACGCTGGCCGGCATGCTGCTGTTCCGGGCGCTGACCCTGACCGTCCTGGGCAACCAGGGCATTGGCCCGTTCCCCGACCAGGTACGCACGCTGGCCAACGGCTTCACCAACGGCTACCTCGGTAACATCGGCCTCGGCCCGCTCGGCGGCGCCGACCTGTTCAGCCTGCTGATCGGGATCGTCGCCATCGCGGGCATGGTCGCCGCCCAGTGGCGCACCCGCAACGCCCGCCGCGGCTACGGCCAGGCGGTGGAGTCGATGGCGCTGTTCGTGCTGAAGATGGTGGCCGGCGCGGCGCTGATCCTCTTCCTCGTGGTGCAGCTGGCCCGCTTCAAGAACCTGCCATGGGTGCTGGTGCTGCTGGCGGTGCTGGTGCTGGCGTACTCGCTGATGGCCAACCGCACGGTCTTCGGCCGGCAGATCTACGCCATCGGCGGCAACCTCCAGGCGGCCGTCATGTCCGGCGTGAAGGTCAAGTCGGTGGTCTTCTGGATCTTCGTGAACATGGGCGTCTTGTCGGCCATCGCCGGCATCATCTTCGCCGGCCGGCTCAACCAGGCGGGTCCCACGGCGGGCAACAGCTTCGAGCTGGACGCCATCGCCGCGGCCTTCATCGGCGGCGCGGCCGTGCAGGGCGGTGTCGGCAAGATCGTCGGCGCGATCACCGGCGGCCTCATCATGGCGGTCATCAACAACGGCATGTCCCTGATCGGCTCGCCCAGCGAGCGGGTGATGCTCGTCAAGGGCGCCGTCCTGCTGGCCGCAGTGGCCTTCGACGTGTGGACCAAGCGCAGGGCGGGCGCCGCCCGCTGATCAGCCGCCCCCTCACCGCCTGAAAGGAGAGACCGTGACGACACCCAAGCGCCGCCTGCCGGTCATGGCCGACGTGGCCAAGGAGGCCGGCGTGTCGCACCAGACGGTCTCCCGGGTGCTCAACGACCACCCGAACGTCCGGGCCGACACCCGCGCCCGGGTCGAGGAGGCGATCACCCGGCTGGGCTACCGGCGCAACCTGGTCGCCCGCGCTCTGGTCACCAAGCGCTCCAGGACTCTCGGCGTGGTGAGCTTCGACACCACGCTGTACGGCCCGGCCAGCACGATCTACGGCATCGAGCAGGCGGCCAGGACCGCGGGCTACTTCGTCAGCATCGTCAGCCTCAGGTCCATCGACGCGGGCAGCGTGCGCGACGCCATCGACTACCTCGCCGAGCAGGGCGTGGACGGGGTCGTGGTGGTCGCGCCGCAGCGCTCGGCGGCGCGCGCCCTGGAGAACCTGCCGTCAGGGCTGCCGGCCGTCGCGGTCGAGGGCACGCACCGGGCCAACGTGCCGGTGGTGTGCATCGACCAGATCGAGGGCGCCAAGCTGGCCACCCGGCACCTGCTGGAGCAGGGCCACGAGACCGTCTGGCACGTCAGCGGCCCGTCCGACTGGCTGGAGGCCGAGGGCCGGCTGGAGGGCTGGCGCGCCGCGCTGGAGGAGGCGGGCCGGCCGGTGCCCGAGCCGCTGGCCGGCGACTGGAGCCCGCGCGCCGGCTACGAGGCGGGCCGGAGCCTGGCCGCGATGGACGGCGTCACGGCCGTCTTCACGGCCAACGACCAGATGGCGCTGGGCGTGCTGCGCGCGCTCAGCGAGGAGGGGGTGCGAGTGCCCGACCAGATCAGCGTGGTGGGCTTCGACGACATCCCGGAGTCGGAGTTCTTCTCCCCGCCGCTCACCACGGTCCGGCAGGACTTCGCCGTGGTGGGCAGGCACTGCATCGAGGTGCTGCTGCGGCAGATCGACGCGGGACCCACCGTGTACGAGCGCCTGGTCGTGCCGCCCAGCTTCGTCGTCAGGTCCAGCTCCGCACCCGTCCGGTAGATGATTGGCATGCCGCAGAAGAAACCCCTGGAGAGCAATGTGAACGCTAACAGTTATGTGGTCGGAGTGGACTTCGGCACGCTGTCAGGGCGTGCCGTCGTCGTCCGGGTGCACGACGGCGCCGAGCTGGGCAGCGCCGTCCACGAGTACGCGCACCGCGTCATCGAGCACCGGCTCCCCGGCTCCGACGTGCGCCTCGGCCCCGACTGGGCGCTGCAGTCGCCGCAGGACTGGATCGACGTGCTCAAGATCGCCGTGCCCCGGGCGATCGCCGCGGCGGGCGTCGCGCCCGAGGAGGTCGCCGGCATCGGCACGGACTTCACCGCCTGCACCGTGCTGCCCACCACCGCCGACGGCACGCCGCTGTGCTTCGAGACGCCCGCGGAGCCGCACGCCTGGCCCAAGCTGTGGAAGCACCACGCCGCGCAGCCGCACGCCGACCGGATCAACGACCTGGCCGCGCGCCGGGGCGAGAGCTGGTTGCCGCGCTACGGCGGCAAGATCTCCTCCGAGTGGGAGTTCGCCAAGGGCCTGCAGGTCCTCGAAGAGGCCCCCGACGTGTACGCCAGGGCCGAGCGCTGGATCGAGGCCGCCGACTGGATCATCTGGCAGCTCACCGGGGTCGAGAGCCGCAACATCTGCACCGTCGGCTATAAGGGGATTTTTCAGGACGGAAGCTACCCGTCCGAGGAGTTCCTCGCCGAGCTCAACCCCGGCTTCGCCGGTTTCGTCGGCAAGCTGGCCACGGGCGAGGTCGGTGACAAGGTCAACGGCACCACCGTGGCGCCGCTGGGTGGCCTGGCCGGGCGCCTGACCGCGCAGGCCGCCGAGTGGACGGGCGTGCCCGAGGGCGTGGCCGTGGCCGTCGGCAACGTGGACGCCCACGTCACCGCCGCCGCCGCGGACGCCGTCGCGCCCGGCCAGATGGTGGCCATCATGGGCACCTCCACCTGCCACATCATGCCCAGCGATCAGCTCGCCGAGGTGCCCGGCATGTGCGGTGTCGTACGCGACGGCATCGTGCCGGGCCTGTGGGGCTACGAGGCCGGGCAGTCGGCGGTCGGCGACATCTTCGCCTGGTTCGTGGACAACTTCGTGTCCGACTCGGACCATGAGCGCCTGACCGCGCTGGCCGAGCAGCAGGCGGTCGGCGAGCACGGGCTGGTGGCGCTGGACTGGTTCGGCGGCAACCGCTCGGTGCTCGTGGACCACAACCTGTCCGGCGTCATCGTCGGCCAGACCCTGGCCACCAAGCCGGAGGACGTCTACCGGGCGATCATCGAGTCCACCGCGTTCGGGGCCCGGATGATCGTGGAGACGTTCGAGAAGTCGGGCGTGCCGGTGCAGGAGTTCGTGGTCGCGGGCGGGCTGCTGAAGAACCGCTTCCTCATGCAGGTCTACGCCGACGTGCTGCGCCGCCCGCTGTCGGTCATCGGCTCCGACCAGGGGCCCGCGCTCGGCTCGGCCATCCACGCGGCCGTCGCGGCCGGGGCCTACCCGGGCATCGAGGAGGCCGCCGCGGCGATGGGCAAGCGCACCGAGGCCGCGTACGTGCCCGACGAGGCCAGGGCGGACGCGTACGACCGGCTCTACGCCGAGTACCGCAGGCTGCACGACTTCTTCGGAGACGGACGGATGCTGCACACGCTGCGCGCGATCAGGAACGAGGCAAGCGCATGAGAAGAACGGTCTGCGATCTGCATGCCGAGCTGGTCCGTTACAACCTGGTGGCATGGACCGCGGGCAACGTCTCGGGGCGGATCCCGGGCGAGGACCTGTTCGTCATCAAGCCGTCCGGCGTCTCCTACGACGAGCTGACGCCGGAGAACATGGTCGTGTGCGACCTCGACGGCAACCTCGTGGAGGGCGAGCACTCGCCGTCCAGCGACACGGCCGCGCACGCGTACGTCTACCGCAACATGCCCGAGGTCGGCGGCGTCGTGCACACCCACTCCACCTACGCCTCCGCCTGGGCCGCCCGCGGCGAGGCCATCCCGTGCGTGCTGACCGCGATGGCCGACGAGTTCGGCGGCGAGATCCCGGTCGGGCCGTTCGCGCTGATCGGCGACGACTCCATCGGCCAGGGCATCGTCGAGACGCTCAAGGGCCACCGATCCAAGGCCGTGCTCATGCAGAACCACGGGGTGTTCAGCATCGGCACGGACGCCAGGGACGCGGTGAAGGCCGCCGTGATGTGCGAGGACGTGGCCCGTACCGTGCACGTGGCCAGGCAGCTCGGCGAGCCGCTGCCGATC
Organism: Nonomuraea marmarensis; assembly: GCF_043197025.1. Taxonomy (NCBI): domain Bacteria; kingdom Bacillati; phylum Actinomycetota; class Actinomycetes; order Streptosporangiales; family Streptosporangiaceae; genus Nonomuraea; species Nonomuraea marmarensis. The sequence goes on along the minus strand of NZ_JBICRM010000013.1, from coordinate 173,102 downwards.
CCGCAGGACGACATCGACCGCCTGTACGACCGTTACCAGAACGTCTACGGACAGAGGAGCCCGCGTTGAACATCTGGTTTCTGACCGGCAGCCAGGGACTGTACGGCGAGGACACGCTGCGCCAGGTGGCCGAGCAGTCTCAGCGCATCGCCGAGCAGCTGCCCGTGCCGGTGCAGTGGAAGCCCGTGCTCACCGACGCCGCGGCGATCAGGCGCGTCATGCTGGAGGCCAACGCAGACGACGAGTGTGCCGGCGTGATCGCGTGGATGCACACGTTCTCCCCGGCCAAGATGTGGATCGCCGGGCTCGACGCGCTGCGCAAGCCGCTGCTGCACCTGCACACGCAGGCCAACGTGGAGTTGCCGTGGAGCTCCATCGACATGGACTTCATGAACCTCAACCAGGCCGCCCACGGCGACCGCGAGTTCGGGCACATCCAGACCCGGCTCGGCGTGCCGCGCAAGACCGTGGCCGGGCACGTCAGCGACCCGTCCGTGGGCGAGCGCATCCTGACCTGGGAACGCGCCGCCAAGGGCCTGGCCGAGGTGCGCACGCTCAAGCTGGCCCGCTTCGGCGACAACATGCGCGACGTGGCCGTCACCGAGGGCGACAAGGTCGAGGCGCAGCTGCGCTTCGGCGTCTCGGTCAACACCTACGGCGTCAACGACCTGGTCGAGGTCGTGGACGCCGCCTCCGACGCCGACGTGACGGCGCTGGTCAAGGAGTACGCGGAGCAGTACACCGTGGCGCCCGAGCTGCTCGGCGAACGGCACGAGTCGCTGCGTTACGCGGCCAGGATCGAGCTGGGCCTGCGGAGCTTCCTGGAGTCCGGCGGCTTCAAGGCGTTCACCACGAACTTCGAGGACCTCGGCGGCCTGCGCCAGCTCCCGGGCCTGGCCGTGCAGCGGCTGATGGCCGACGGGTACGGCTTCGGCGGCGAGGGCGACTGGAAGACCTCGGTGCTGCTCCGCACGCTCAAGGCGATGTCGCCCGGCGGCACGTCGTTCATGGAGGACTACACCTACCACCTGACGCCCGGCGAGGAGCTCATCCTCGGCGCGCACATGCTGGAGGTCTGCCCGTCCATCGCCGCCGGCACCCCGTCGTGCGAGATCCACCCGCTGAGCATCGGCGGCAGGGAGGACCCGGTCCGGCTCGTGTTCGACGCCGAGCCCGGACCCGGCATCGTGGTGGGCCTGGCGGACATGGGCGACAGGTTCCGGCTGGTGGCCAACGAGATCGACGTCGTGGCGCCGCCCCACCCGCTGCCCAAGCTGCCGGTGGCCCGCGCGGTCTGGAGCCCCCGCCCGAACCTGCGTACGTCCACCGAATCATGGCTCACCGCCGGGGCGCCGCACCACACCGTGCTCTCCCAGGCCGTCGGCCGGGAGGAGCTGACCGACCTGGCCGACATGCTGGGCGTGGAGCTGGTGGTCATCGACGCCGGCACGACCACCGAGCGCTTCGCCAAGGAGCTGCGCTGGAACCAGGCGTACTACCGTCTGGCCCAGGGCTTCTGACCGTGTTCCCGTGCCGCCCTGTCGGGGGCGGCGCGGGGTTCACATAGGATTTGGGGCCGTGATGCTCACCAACTGGGCGGGAAACACCGCATTCCGGGCGCGAGACGTCCACCATCCGACCTCGCTCGACGAGCTCCAGCAACTCGTCTCGGCCACCGCCCAGGTGCGGGCGCTGGGGAGCGGGCACTCGTTCAACGACGTCGCCGACACCACCGGCGACCTCGTGGTGCTGGACCGGATGCCGGACACCGTGGAGATCGACAGCGCGGCGGCCAAGGTACGGGTGGGGGCGCGCATGACGTACGCGCGGCTCGCGCCGTTGCTGCACGAGGCCGGGTTCGCGCTGGCGAACATGGCCTCGCTGCCGCACATCTCAGTGGGAGGCTCGGTCGCGACGGGTACGCACGGCTCCGGCGACGCCGTCCAGAGCCTGGCCGCCGCCGTGTCCGGGCTCGACCTCGTCACCGCCGACGGCTCGATGTTGTCCCTCTCGCGCGGGGACGCCGACTTCCCCGGGGCGGTGGTGGCGCTCGGCGCGCTCGGCGTCGTCACCACGCTGACGCTCGACCTGGTACCCGCCTTCGAGCTGCGCCAGTACGTCCGCGAGGGCCTGACCGTCGGCGCCCTCGCCGACTTCGACACGATCATGTCCTCCGGCTACAGCGTCAGCCTCTTCACCGACTGGCGCGACACCCGCGTCTGGCTGAAGCGCACCGACGAGCTGACCACCCCCGACTGGTACGGCACCCGCCCGGCCGACGGCCCGCGCCACCCGCTGCCGAACATGTCGGCGGAGAGCTGCACGGTCCAGCTCGGCATTCCCGGGCCGTGGCACGAGCGGTTGCCGCACTTCCGCCCGGACTTCCAGCCGAGCAGCGCCGGCAACGAGCTCCAGTCCGAGTTCCTGGTGCCGAGGGAGCACGCGGTCAAGGCGCTGCGCGAGCTGTACACGATCGGCGACCGGATCCGGCCGGTGCTGCACATCTCGGAAGTGCGCTCGGTCGCCTCCGACGACCTGTGGCTCAGCCCGTTCCACGGCCGCGACAGCGTGGGCATCCACTTCACCTGGGTCAAGGATCCCGCCGCGGTGCTCCCGGTGCTGGAGCTGGTGGAGGAGACGCTGGCGCCGTTCGAGCCCCGGCCGCACTGGGGCAAGCTGTTCACCCGCTGGCCCTCCTGCCCCGACCGCTTCCGCTCGCTGGTGCGCACGCTCGACCCCGAGGGCAAGTTCGCCAACGACTTCACGGGGATACTGCTGCGGGAGTAGTACTCGCCGGAGCGCTTGCGCCCCCGGACGTAGGAGGCCACCGGTCCGGGGGACGATGCGCCGGTCCTGCGCGTCCGCGATCGTTGGGGGCATGACCGATCACCCGTTCAGGTTCGGCGCGGTCGCCGGACAAGCCCCTGACTCCGACGCGTGGGCCGGCCTGGCCCGCAGGGCGGAGAGCCTCGGCTACTCGACGCTGCTGGTGCCCGACACGCTCGGCACCCTCTCCCCGTTCATCGCCGCCGCCGTCGCCGCCACGGTCACGACGACCCTGCGCGTCGGCACGTACGTCGTGAGCGCTCCCTACCGCACTCCCGAGACCGTCGCGTGGGAGACCTCCACCCTGCACCGGCTCACCGGCGGCCGGTTCGAGCTGGGCCTGGGCGCCGGGCGGCCGGACGCCGAGCAGGACGCGGCCGCGCTCGGCGTCACGTTCGGCACGCCGGGCCAGCGGATCGAACGGCTGGCCAAGACCATCGACGCCGTCACGGACGTGCGGATCATGGTCGCCGCCGCCGGGACCAAGCTGCTCAGGCTGGCCGCGCGAAAGGCCGACACGGTCGCGCTCGGGGTGCCGCCGACCTACACGGAGGAGCAGGTGGCGGCCAAGCTGGACGAGCTGTACGAGCTGGCCGGCGACCGCTTCAACGACCTGGAGCTCAGCATGAACCTGGTGGCCGTCGGCGACGAGCCGCCCGCGTGGTTGCGGGGCCGGCTCGGCCGCATCGACAGCACCTCGACCGGGCTGCTCTCGGGCACGGTCGAGGAGATGACGGAGACGTTGCGCCGCCGCCGGGACAAGCTCGGGATCTCGTACGTGTCGGTGAACGCCCAGTTCATGGACGAGCTCGCGCCGGTGGTGGAACGGCTCGCCGGTACCTGACGGGATCTGACAGGTACGCCCGGCACGATGGGGCCATGACCGCAAAGGGAACCTTCGACACCGCTGACTGGGACGCCCGACCGCCCTTCGACGACCGCGATGGCGTCTCGCTCGGGCTCGTGACCATGTCCAAGACCTTCCACGGGGATCTGGCGGGGACCAGCGTCGTGCATCTGCTGGTGGCCTCCACGCCGGTGGAGACCTCGCGCTCGTACGTGGCCCTGGAACGCATCGAAGGGACCCTGCACGGGCGTTCGGGGAGCTTCGTCGTACAGCACAACGCGATGAGCGACGGCGGGGAGCAGTCGTTGCGGGTCACGGTCGTGGCGGACTCGGCGACGGGGGAGTTGCGCGGCCTCAGGGGCGACATGGACATCCTCATCGCCCCTGACGGCGGCCACTCCTACACCTTCGAGTACCGGCTCTGACCACCCCGCCCCTGGACCCTGAGAGCATTCCCAACCCGGGGTGCTGGTCTGAACTGGGATTCACATCCCATAATCGGCTGAAGTATGGGATGTGCATCCCAATGCTTGGTATCGTGTTGCCATGGCCGATGTGAAGACGCCACGGCTGACGAGCAAGGGGCGGGCGACTCGTGCGCGCATCCTCGGCGTGGCCGCCGACCTGATCGCGAAGCGCGGGATCGCGGGTACGCAGATCGACGACGTCCGCAGGGCGGCCGGGGTCAGCGGGTCGCAGATGACCCACTACTTCAAGGACAAGCGCACGCTCATCAAGGCCGTCATCGCGTGGCAGGCGCAGTCCACGCTGGACACCCACACGCGGCCCGAGCTGGGCCATCTCGACAGCTTCGAGGCGCTGCGCCGGTGGGCTGGCAGCACGGTCGAGCGGCAGCGGGAGCGCGCGTTCGAGGGCGGCTGCCAGTTCGGCTCGCTCGCGGGGCAACTCGTGGAGTCCGACGCCGAGACCCGCGCGGATCTGGCCGCGGGATTCGAGCAATGGCTGGAGTTGTTCCGCAAGGGGCTCCTGGCCATGCGCGACCGGGGCGACCTGCGCAGGGAGGCCGACCCTGAAGCGCTCGCGTACGCGCTGCTCGGCGCCATGCAGGGCGGACTGCTCCTGAGTCAGACCCTGCGCCGCGTCGAGCCCCTCCGCGACTCGCTCAACGCGGCCATCGCGCACGTCGAGTCCTTGGCGACTTCCAACCCCTAACCTTGCCATATTGGGATCTACACCCCAATTTTGAGCGGCTAATGGTTGGGATGTACAACCCAGAGGGAGGATGCCGCCATGACCGCTCCAGTCGTGCTCATCACCGGCGCGCTCACCGGAATCGGCCGGGCCACGGCTCTGGCCTACGCCCGCGAGGGCGCGCACATCGTGGTCTCCGGCCGCCACCAGGACGCCGGCGACCTGCTAGTCAAGGAGCTGGGCTCGCTCGGCGCCCAGGCCGAATTTGTACGGGCCGACGTCCGCTTCGACGACGACGTGAGGTACCTCGTCGATCGTGCCGTCGAGCGTTTCCGGCGGATCGACGTCGCCTTCAACAACGCCGGCACCGAGGGCTGGCGCGGTTCGATCACGGACGTGACCGACGAGAGCTATGAGGCAACGTTCGACACGAATGTCAAAGGCACGCTGCTGAGCTTGAAACACGAGTTCCGTGCCATGCGGGGGACCGGCGGCGGGAGCATCGTCAACGTCAGCTCCATCCTGGGCCTGATGGCCTTTCCCGAGTCGGCCCTCTACGCCGGTAGCAAGCATGCCGTCATCGGCATCACCAAGGCGGCCGCACTGGAAGGCGCGCGCCACGGCATCCGGGTCAACGTCATCGCCCCCGGCTTCACCCAGACGGCCATGTACGAGCGGTCGACCGGTAACGCCTACAACCGCGACTACATCAACTCCGTCCTGCCCATGCACCGGCCCGGCACCCCTGAGGAGATCGCCGAGGCCGTGCTCTACCTGGGGTCCGACAAGGCCGGCTACATCACCGGGCAGACCCTGACGATCGACGGGGGTCTCATGTCCGGCTGGCCCCTGACGCCCGCCGCCTGACCTGCGTGTTCACGCGCGGAAGCGGCGGGGCGGGGTGTGGATGTCGAAGTGCAGCCCCCGCTGCGCCAGGACCGAGTGCGGCGGCGTCTCCGGCGTGATCAGGCCGAGGCGTTCGAACACGGGAAAGCGCGCGAATTCCGCGACGAGGTAGCGGGGCCGCATCACCGGGTGCCAGATGCTGTAGATGCCCACTTTCCCGTCCCGTCGCCGGTACCAGCCCTCGGTGGGATGGGTGAGCCGTTCCAGCCAGTCCGACTCACCGGCGAACCCGTCCAGCAGGGTGAGCGGCAGCGACGACTCGGCCGCCTCGCAACGGGCCTCCCCGGCTTCCAGCCGCCAGCGGGCCGGGGTGCCGTCCCAGTCGGCCTCGATCCGGATGCGGTCGCGCCGCCACGGCATGCCCCAGAGGTGCTGCGGGATCGCCACGACGGGATGGTCCAGGCTGGTGCCGAAGAACCAGACACCCGGCCGGCCGTACGCGGTGACGTAGGCCCGGTAGTTGATCTGCCCGCACGCGATCGACACCTGGGGAAGAAACCGGAAGTGGAAGTCCCGGTCCCGGAAGGCGACGGCGGAGACCAGGGCTCCAGGACCGTCGTCGAAGGTCATCTCCATCGGGGCGAACCCCTCGGGCAACTGCCGCGCGAGCGCGCCGGGGTCCACCCGGTAGCTGACGATCGCGAAGTCGTCGAGCTCCGTCTGGGCGTGATACCAGCGCGGACGAGGACGCGGGGTGCCGTCGAAGCTCATGCCCAAACAGTACGATCATCCAACGCGGGCGTGGTGCAAGCGCCGTCGGCGTAAACCGGTTGCCTGAGGAGGTACCGTCGAGGTCTGATGATCCGGTGGACCGAGGCGGGGCAGGAGCGGTCGGCGGTCTGGCGTTCGGCGCTGGGCGTGCCGCCCCCCGCACGTGTGGTGGTCGCCGACGACCGCATGACGGCCGCCACCGCATACCGGCTGGCCTGCGAGGGCACCGCCCTGCTGTGGCGGGGCGACTTCCAGAACGCCCGGCAGTTGCTGACGGCCATGGGACGAAGGTGCAAGCCCGCCGCCCCCGACGCCGGGTTCCACCGCTACCGCCAGGCCAGGTCCCAGCGGGCCAGGACGCTCGGCATGCTGCTCATCCCGTACGAAGAAGACCACGTGATCCCGCTGCGCAGGGCGCCGGACGTACGCGAGGCGTGCGCCGAGGTCTACGGCCCAGAGGCCCCGCCGGCGGTGGGCCAGCTACGCGAGCTGCTCGGCCTGATCGGGGCGCACGAATGGCGCAGGCAGGGCGTGCCCGTTCCCGCGCTCGGCGGCGCCCGCATCCATCCCCACTACGGCGTGTTCTCCCCGGTCAGAGGCGAGTACGTCGATCTGGTCGCCGAGGCGCCGCTGCCCGGCGACCGGCTGGCGTTCGACATCGGCACGGGCACGGGGGTGCTGGCCGCCGTGCTCGCCAAGCGGGGCGTCCGGCACGTCGTGGCCACCGATCTGGACCAGCGGGCCGTGGAGTGTGCCAGGGACAACGTGACCCGTCTGGGGCTGGACGACCGGGTGGAGATCGTGCGGGCCGACCTGTTCCCGCCCGGTCGCGCGCCGCTCGTCGTGTGCAACCCGCCGTGGTTGCCCGCCAAGCCGGCCTCGCCCCTCGACCAGGCCGTCTACGATCCGGGCGGGCGGATGTTGCACGGCTTTCTCAGCGGTCTCGCCGAGCATCTGGAGCCGGACGGCGAAGGCTGGCTCATCCTGTCCGACCTGGCCGAGCACCTCGGCCTGCGCACCCGCGCCGAGTTGCTGGCCGCGTTCGAGGAGGCCGGGCTGCGCGTGGCCGGCCGCATGGACGCCGCGCCGCGGCACCAGCGCCCGAAGGACGAGGAAGACCCGCTGCACGCGGCCCGCGCCGCCGAGGTGACCTCCCTCTGGAGACTCACGAGCTGAAGGCCCGCCGGTACGCCGAAGGCGATGTACTCATGGCCCGCGCGAAATGGTGCCGGAACGTCACCGGGCTCTCGAACCCGACCGCCGCCCCGATCTCCTCCACCGGCGCCTCCGTCGACTCCAGCATCGGCAGGCTGGCCGCCACCCGCTGCGAGATCACCCACCGCAACGGGCTGGTCCCGGTCTGCCGCTTGAAATGCCGGATGAACGAGCGCTCCGACATGTGCGCCACCCCGGCGAGGTCCGCCACGCTGATCGGCCCGGCCAGGTGCTCCAGGGCCCACGACATCGCCCTGGCCACGGCGTCGTCGTCCGTCACCGGCGTTACCGCGGCCTCGATGAACTGCGCCTGACCGCCCTCCCGGTGCGGCGGTATGACCAGCCGGCGGGCGACGGCGTTGGCCACGTTCGGGCCGTGGTCGTTGCGCACCAGGTGGACCAGCAGGTCCAGCCCGGCGGCGCTGCCCGCGCTGGTCAGCACGTCGCCGCCGTCCACGTACAGGACCGAGGGGTTGACCTCGACGGCGGGGAAGCGCTCCTGGAGCAGACCGGCGTACCTCCAGTGGGTGGTCGCCGCGCGCCCGTCGAGCAGGCCGGCCGCGGCGAGCGCGAACGCGCCCGAGCAGATCGACACCATCCGGGCGCCGCGCGAGTGCGCGAGCCGCAGCGCCGCGACCAGCTCCGGGGAGACCGTCCCGCGCACGTCCGCCACCCCGGGGACGATCACCGTGTCGGCCGCGGCCAGCACGTCGAGCCTGTGCGCCGCCTGCATGGTGAAGCCGCCCACCACCCTGAGCGGCTCCAGGGTCTGCGCGCACACGGTGAGGTCGTACCAGGGGACGTCCAGTTCGGGCCGGGGCAGCCCGAAGAACTCGACGACGCACCCGAGCTCGAACGGCGCCATGCCGTCGAACGCCAGTACGGCCACCCGGTGCGGCCTGGAGAGGAGCGGCAGGAGCATGAACGCATGTTAGCCAGGGCCTCTCAGCGGCAGGGGGGATATATGCATATTTCGGGTGTGCAGACCGTTTTGCCCGATCATCGCTACGAGCAGGCGGAGATCACCGAGGCGTTCTCCCGGCTGACCGACTGCGACGAGGAGCTGCTGAGACGATTCCACGCGGCCACCGGGGTGCGCGGCCGTAATCTCGCGCTCCCGCTGGCCGACTACCCCAAGCTCGACTCCTTCGCCCGCGCGAACGACGCGTACGTCGAAATAGCCCTCGAACTAGGCGAGCAGGCACTGAGAGGCGCGCTCAGGAAGGCCGACGTGCGCCCGGAAAAGGTCGACCTCCTGCTGTACTGCTCGACCACAGGCGTTGCCACGCCCTCGCTCGACGCGAAGCTGGCCCAGCGGGCGGGGTTGCGGCCGGACATCAAGCGGGTGCCGGTGTTCGGGCTCGGCTGCGCGGCCGGGGCGTCCGGTCTGGCGCGGCTGCACGACTACCTGCGCGGCTGGCCCGACCACGTCGCGGTGCTGGTGTGCGTGGAGCTGTGCTCGCTGACGATCCAGCGGGACGACACCTCGATCGCGAACCTGGTGGCCAGCGGCCTGTTCGGCGACGGCGCGGCGGCCGTCGTGGCGACCGGGCGCGGGCCGGGCCCCGAGGTCGTCGCCACCCGCAGCAGGCTCTACCCCGGCACCGAGCACCTCATGGGCTGGGACGTGGGCGACCACGGCTTCCGCATCGTGCTGGACGCCGATCTGACGGACTTCGTGGAGCAGGTGCTGGCCGCCGACATCAAGGCGTTCCTCGCCGACTACGGCCTGACCCCCGAGCAGGTGGCCACCTGGGTCTGCCACCCCGGCGGCCCGAAGGTCATCGACAAGATCGTGGAGACCCTCGGCCTCGCGCCCAGGGCGCTCGATGTGACCTGGCGCTCGCTGCGCGAGTACGGCAACCTGTCGTCGGTCTCCGTGCTCCACGTGCTGCAGGAGACGCGCGGCCGGTCCGGCGCGCCCGCCGTGCTCCTCGCGCTGGGTCCCGGCTTCTCCGCCGAGCTGCTCCTGCTGCACTGGTGAGCGCGTACCTCGTCCTGATCGGCCTGGTCGTGCTCGAACGGCTGGCCGAGCTCGCGGTCGCCCGCCGCAACCTGGCCTGGGCCAGGTTGCGGGGCGGCGTCGAGTACGGCAGGCGGCATTACCCCTGGATCGTCCTGGCCCACGTGGCCCTCCTGGTGGCGGCGCCGACCGAGGTGTGGCTGCTCGGCCGCCCCTTCGTGCCCGCGCTCGGCTGGCCGATGCTCGCCGTCGTGGTCCTGGCCCAGGGGCTGCGCTGGTGGTGCATCGGCACGCTCGGCAGGCGGTGGAACACCCGCGTCGTCGTGGTGCCCGGGATGCCTCTGGTGCGCAGGGGGCCGTACCGGTGGTTCGGGCACCCGAACTACGTGGCGGTCGTGGCGGAGGGCCTCGCGCTGCCGCTGGTGCACACGGCCTGGCTGACCGCGCTGGGCTTCACGGCGGCCAACGCGGTGCTGCTCACCGTGCGCGTACGCGTCGAGAACGCCGCCCTGGCGACCACGGCGTCAAGGCGCTGATCACCCCCCGGAGTGGGGCGCCTCCGTCAAATGGCCCATTCGTCACACCTGATCACGTGTCGATCGCGGTTTGCGCTCGCTTGAGTCACCGGCTCGGCCATTGCCGGCGAAGTTCCGTCGTACGACCAGGAGGTGGTTGCGATGAAATTTCGTCCTTTAGCCGTCGGTGTCGGAATCGTTGCGCTCCTGGGTCTCGCCGCGTGCGGCGGCGCGGGAAGCTCGACCGCCGGCGAGAGAGCACCCCAGTCCACCAGCGAAAACCAGCGGGTCGTCCCGCAGAAGTCGCCCGCCCAAGCCCAGCCGACCAGCGACACCCAGGAGGAGAGCGAGAAGGACACGACCACGGCGCAGATCTCCACGTTCGCCCTGGACGTGGACACCGCCTCGTACGGTTACGCCCGCCGTACCCTCCAGGAAGACCGCTGGCCCGCGCCCGGGGAGATCCGTCCCGAGGAGTGGGTCAACGCGTTCCGGCAGGACTACGCGCAGCCGCCGGACGACGGGTTCACCGTGCACGTGGACGGCGCGAAGCTGCCGTCGCGCGACGAGGCCGTGCTGCGCGTCGGCCTGCAGACGCGGGCGTCCGACGCGGCCGCCCGGCGGCCCGCGAACCTCACGTTCGTGGTCGACGTGTCCGGCTCCATGGGCGAGCCCGGGCGGCTTGACCTGGTCAAGTCGGCGCTGCTGAAGCTGCTCGACCAGCTCGCGCCCGGCGACCAGGTGTCGATCGTGGCGTTCAGCGACGAGGCGGACGTGCTCGCGTCGATGACCCCGCTCACCGCCAGGGGCGAGTTGCAGAGCGCGGTGAACGAGCTGACCATCGCGGGCGGCACGAACCTGGAGGCCGGGCTGGTCACCGGCTACCAGGAGGCGTCCAAGGCGTTCCGCCCCGCCGCCACGAACCGGGTCATCCTGCTCTCCGACGGCCTGGCCAACCAGGGCAGCACCGAGTGGCAGACCATCCTCGACCGGGTCAAGGAGTACGCGGGCCAGCAGGTCACGCTCCTCACCGTCGGCGTCGGCCGGGATTACGGCGACGAGCTGATGGAGCAGCTCGCCGACAACGGCGACGGCATGGCCGTGTACGTCAGCACCGAGGAGGAGGCCGCCAAGCTCTTCGCCACGCAACTGCCCGCCACCATCGAGCTGCGGGCGCGCGACGCCAAGGCGCAGGTGGTGTTCAACCCGTCGGTGGTGGAGAGCTACCAGCTCATCGGGTACGAGAACCGCGCCCTGTCCACCGAGGAGTTCCGCGACGACAACCGAGACGGCGGCGAGATCGGCCCGGGCCACTCCGTCACCGCGCTGTACTCGCTGAGCCTCAAGCCGGGCGCCACCGGGCAACTCGCCCAGGCGACCGTACGCTGGCAGGACCCCGACACCAGGACCGCCTCGGAGGCGAGCAGGTCGCTGCAGGCCGCCGACCTGGCCGGGTCCGTGTGGGACAAGGCTCCGGTCAGGCTCCAGGTGGACGTGGTCGTGGCGGCGTTCGCGGTGTACCTGCGGGACAAGAAGGCGTTCGGCCTGGACCTGCCCACGCTCGGGGAGCACGCCACGCGGCTGGCCGGGGCCTCGGAGGACCCGATGGTGACCGAACTGGCCACGCTCATCGAAAAGGCCCGGTCGGTGGGATAGCGGGCTCCTGACGCCGGTCGTGCTCTGCCCGGGGGCGGGCACGAGCCGGCGGCCGGGGGCCTTCGCGAGCGTGCTTCGGGAGTCGCGGAGTCGGCTAGACTTGTAGGCGACAAAGGGGCTATGGCGCAGTTGGTAGCGCGCCTCCATGGCATGGAGGAGGTCTGGGGTTCGAATCCCCATAGCTCCACTGCCAACGAGAAGCGGCGGTGCCTGTTCGGGCGTCGCCGCTTTCCCGTTGGGTGGTTCAACCGCGGTCGTCCGATCGTGCCGGGCCGCTGATGCCGGCGTCCTGCGGGGTGGCGAGTCGTTCCTGTTCCTCCTTGACGATCTGGTGGGCCAGCGCCTGGTCGGAGATGTCGATCGCCTCAGGCGTGGACTCGGCCAGGTCGCTGCGCCTGGCGTACGCGTCGAACAGCTTGGTCTTGGCGTGCAGGATCCGCAACATGCGTTCGTCTACGCTGCCGGGCGTGAGCAGGCGGTGCACCTGCACGCGGCGCACCTGCCCCATGCGGTGGGCACGGGCCACGGCCTGGCTCTCCATGGTGGGTTTGACCTGTGGTTCGCAGATGATCACGACGGAGGCCGCCTGCAGGTTGAGTGCCACCCCGCCCGCCTGCATCTGCGCGAGCAAGACCGCATGGCCCGGTGCCGCCGTGAACGCGTCCACCACGTGCTGGCGGTGTTCGGGCGAGAGGTCGCCGGAGAGCGGCCCGTGGACCGACGAGCCGAGTGACTCGCCGACGGTGGCGAGCACGTCGCGGAAGTAGGAGAACACGAGCACCTTGAGCCCGGTGAGGGCCGCTTCCTCGACCAGCTCGCGCAACCGCTCCAGTTTGGCCGACTTCTCCGGCACAGCGTAGGCCGCCCGGCGCATCGCCATGAACCGGCCAGACTCCACCGCTTCCCGGTAGGCGTCGGCGTCGGCCGTACTGAACTCCTCCCACTCGTCCACGTGTACCAGGTCGGGCAGTTCTGTGAGCACGTCCTCCTGGTTGCGGCGCAGGTAGACGGGTGCGACGGCGCGGCGGAACGGCTGCGCCCCGGCCGCCGCGTCACTCCGCCTGACCTTGGCGAGCAGCCGGGGCTGGAGGTAGCCGACCAGGCTGCGGAACTCCTCCACCCGGTTCTCCATCGGTGTGCCGGTCATGAACAGCACCCTGCCGACCTGGCGGCACCACCCGGCCACGGCCTTGGACCGGCGGGCCTCCGGGTTCTTCACGTAGTGAGCCTCGTCCACGATGAGCATCCCCACCTGTGGCAGGGGATCCAGCCGGTGCAGCCCGTCGAACGTGGTCACCGCGACCCCGCCGCGATCGAGCCAGGCCGCCTGCGCCAGGGCGCGCTCGCCGCCGTGCAGTCGATAGGCCCCGAGCGTGCTGCGGGTCTCGACCTCCCGCACCCAGTTGATCAGGGCGCTCGCGGGACAGACCACCAGGGAGTGCGTCGTGCCCCTGGCGTGCAGGTGAGCGAGAACGGCGATGGCCTGGATCGTCTTGCCCAGCCCCATCTCGTCACCGAGGATCACCCGCCGCTGGACGATCGAGAACCGGGCGCCGAACGCCTGGTAGCCGCGCAGCGAGACCCGCCGGTGGGTGTCGTCCAGCTCCTGGTCCCTAACCCGCTCGGCCAGCTCGTCGGGCAGGAACCCTTCGGCGGCGACCCGGTCCGGCGGCGCCATGGCGGACAGCTCCGCCAGCAGGTTGTAGTAGTCGGCCGCGCGGACCTCGAAGTCGATCCACGCCTCCATCGCGTCCGGCGGCGAGCGCAGCAGGTCCGTGGTGGTCTGCGCGAGGAGCAGGCGCGTCTCGGTCTCGCCGGCGAGCAGGCCCGCGATCTGCTCCGCGGCCTGCGCGGCGCGAGCGCGGCGCCGCTCTCCGGACAGCAGCCTGCGCCACCAGCTGCCCATGGCCCGGGCGTCGGGGATCAGCCCCTTGAGCCGCTGCTCGACCGTTTCGGCCGTACGGCGGGCCTGCGACAGTTCGGGACCGGCGGTCACCAGCCGATGCAGGGCGACGAGCAGCCGCGTGGTCTCGGCGTCCTGATGTTCGACGTCGATGTGGACGGTGCCGGACTCCCGCGCGGCCCGCGCGATCTGTTTGGCGGCGCTCTGCGCCTGCCACCGGGTCTTCGGCCCGACGCCGGGCAACTTCTGCAACTCGTACGGCGTCGCCTCCAGCACGCTGAGCACCGTGGTGTACCCGGACTCCTCCAGCGCCCCGAGCCGCAGCCCGCCGCCGGTGACATCCTTCAGCCGGGACACTGGAATGGCGCCCAGCTCGGCCCTGGCCTGCCGCTCGCGCAGCGGTTCGAGGGCGGAACGCACCTCGGCCAGCGACCTCTCGTGCTCGGCGACGAGGCCTCGCGCGTCGCCGAGCAGCCGCGCGGCCCGCCGTAAGAGGTGCCGGACGTCCCTGGCGGACGGTGTTTCCATGCGGCAGAAAGTACCGCCTCGGTCCGACATCCGGCAGCGCTGGTTCAGCTGGGGGAGATGTGCACTGACGAGGAGAAAACCTTCAACACATCAGACAGCGACGTCCAAGCCGTGGAACGGCGACGATTGTCTGACTATGGTCAGAGAAATGGACGCTACGGCAATCGGGCAGGTGCGGCGGTTCCAGCGGACCGTGACGCAGCGGATCGGGGCGCTGAGCGACAGGTTCCTGGCCAGGAACCGCCCGCTCGGGCAGGCCCGGCTGCTCTGGGAGATCGGGGCTCACGGCAGCGAGATCCGCGCGCTGCGGGCGCGGCTGGAGCTCGACTCCGGATACGTGAGCAGGTTGTTGCGGTCGCTGGAGGCCGACGGGCTGGTCGTCGTCGACGACGGCGGTTCCGACGGGCGGGTGCGCACGGCCCGGCTCACGGCCGCGGGGGTCGCCGAACGGGAGGAGCTGGATCGCCGGTCCGACGAAGTGGCCGCCTCGATCCTCGAGCCGCTGTCCGTCACGCAGCGCGATCGCCTGGTGGCCGCCATGTCCGAGGTCGAACGCCTGCTCCTCGCCTCGATGGTCAGCATCGACGTGCTCGACCCACGCCACCCCAGCGCGCGGCACTGCGTCCAGGCGTACGTCGGCGAGCTGGCCCGCCGGTTCGACGGCGGCTTCGATCCGGCTCGCAGCATCTCCGCCGACGATCACGAGCTGCGGTTGCCCGCCGGGATGTTGCTGGTCGCCGCGCTGCACGCCGAGCCGGTCGGGTGCGTGGCGCTGAAGCTGCATCCGGAGAGCGCCGCTGCGGAGATCAAGCGGATGTGGGTGGATCCGTCCGTACGCGGGCTGGGGCTGGGGCGCCGCCTGCTCGCCGAGGCGGAGGGGCGGGCGGTCGCGAACGGCGCCCGTACGTTGCGGCTGGAGACCAACAAGGCACTCACCGAAGCCATCGCTCTCTACCGGGCGGCCGGATATCGGGAGGTCGAGGCGTTCAACGACGAGCCCTACGCGCACCACTGGTTCGAGAAACGGCACGGCCCGGCCGGGCCGTGAAAAATGCCGCTGCCCCGCGATCGCTCTGGTGCTTACAATGCGATCGCGACGCCGTCCTCCAGGTGTCTCCCCGCTCTCCCCTTAGGGGTGGCCATTGTGAGTGAGACAACCCGGCTGCGGGTGCGGGTGGTCGACGCCGCCGCCGATCCGCAGGACCTGGACGAGGCCACGGCCCGGCTCCGCGCCGAGCTGCTCGAGCTGGACGTCGTGGTGAGCGCGGCCGAGGCGGGGGAGGCCCCGGAGGGCACGAGGGCGGTTCTGTCGTTCACGCTCGGCGGCCTGGTGATCGCGCTGGCCGGGACGGAGCTGCTCGGCGCGATCGTGAACGCGGTCACCGCCTGGCTCACCCGCAACCAGCACCGGTCGGTCAAGCTGGACATCGAGGGCGACGTGCTGGAGCTGACCGGCATCCGGGCCAAGGAGCAGCGCGAGCTCACCGAGGTGTGGTTACGCCGCCGGCAGGTAGAGGCGTCCCCGCAGGTGGGCAGGCGGATGGCGCTGATCGTGGCCAACGACGAATACCGCGATCCCGGGCTGCGGCGGTTGCGGGCGCCGGCGCTGGACGCCGAGGCGCTGGCCAGGGTGCTGGGGAACGAGGCCATCGGCGGGTTCGAGGTGAGCGCGATGCTCAACGAGCCCACCGCCGTGATCAACGAGGCCGTGGAGGAGTTCTTCGCCGACCGGCGCCCCGATGACCTGCTCCTGCTGCACTTCTCCGGCCACGGGGTCAAGGACGACAGCGGTGAGCTCTACTTCGCCACCCCCAACACCAAGCTCAACCGGCTCGGCGCCACCGCCGTCTCCGCCGAGTTCGTCAACCGGCGGATGGGCCGCAGCCGGTGCCGGAGCATCGTGCTGCTGCTCGACTGCTGCTACGCGGGCGCCTTCGCGCGCGGCGCGCTGCCTCGGGCGGGGGCGGACATCCACGTCGAGGAGCAGTTCGGCGGGCGCGGCCGGGTCGTCATCACCGCTTCCAACGCCCTGGAGTACGCCTTCGACGGGCCCGACCTGGCCGACGCGCAGGAGAAGTCGCCTTCGGTGTTCACCAGCGCGCTGGTGGAGGGGCTGGAGACGGGCGAGGCCGACCGCGACCAGGACGGCTACGTGGGCATTCACGAGCTGTACGACTACATCTTCGACAAGGTCAGGACCGTCACGCCCAACCAGACGCCGGGCAAGTGGACGTTCGACGTACAGGGGGAGCTGGTCATCGCGCGGCGCAGCCGGCCGGTCGATCGGCCCGCCCCGCTGCCGACCGAGTTGCAGGAGGCGATCGACCACCCGATCGCCAAGATCAGGGCCGGCACGGTCGAGGAGCTCGAACGGCTGCGGCACAGCAAGCACGCCGGACTCGCCCTGGCGGCCCGGCTGGCCCTGGAGGGGCTGGCCCAAGACGACAGCCGCATGGTCTCGGCCGCCGCCACCCGCACCCTCAGCCCCGACACCCCGGCCCCCGCCCCCGGCCCGGCCGCGGTCCCGCAGGTCGCCCCGTCGCAGGCTGCGGTCCCTCAGGCGGCCCCAATGCCGGCCGCGGTCCGGCAGGCTACCCCCGGGCGGGTCGCCCCCGTGCGGCCCGCCGCTGCGCGGGTGGCGGATGCGCCGGTCGTCGAAGGGCGCGCCGTGCCGATCCCGGCACCGTCCGCCCAGCCCGAAGCCCCGGAGGCCGCGCCCCTGGCGGCCGCACACCAGGGACCCACGCCTCAGCCCGTGACGCGTACGCCCGAGCAGGCGTCGACGGCCGCACCCGAGCCGCCGCCTGTGCCGCCGTCCGAGTCACAGCCCGTAGTCCCTGGGCCGGAGTCCGTGACACCCACGCCGGGAGGCCCGCCGACGTCGGCGGCTCGGGGCACGGCGGCGCCCGCCGCGGAACCGGCGGTCCGAGATTGGGCGGCTCGGGTGCCGCGTGTGCTGGCGCTGTTGTCGGCGCTGCTCCTGATCGCCGCCCCGGGGGTAGGCGGCCTTCCCCCGCTGCGCTTCGTCGACCGACTGCAGGTCGACTACCTGATCTGGTTGTGGCTGCTGATCGCGGCGGCGGTGGCGGTCGGATTGGTCCGGGAAACCCGCGCCCGCCAGGCCAGCCTGGGAGCCGCCGCCGGCTTGGCCGGACTCCACCTGGGCGCGTTCGCGAACCCTGAGCGGATGCAAGCGGTATGGAGTCTGGCGATCATCATCGCGGGCTGTGCGCTCGTCCTCGTGGCCGTGTTCATGGAGACGGCCCTGGCCCAGGCGCGTGGGTGGCGGGCCGTCGGAGCCGTCGCGGGAGTGCTCACGCTGCTGATGATCTACATCGACCTGAGCAGAGCCACGGACGTGGAGGAAGAACCCGGCGAAACCGTCCCCTGGATCGCGGTCTTCGGGCTCGCCGGGATCCTCGCCGTCACCCTCATCGTGCGGGTGATCCGGCAGCGCGGAGCGGGCCGGATCCGGGCATCGACGGTGCTGAGCACGGCGGCCACGCTCCTCGTCGCCGTGGCCGTCTCCAGCGTCTATATCTCCGGCAACTCCGACTTCCCCGAGATCCCCCACTGGATGCCCGCCCTGCTGGTGCTGCTCCTGCTGGCCGCGCAAGCCGGATGGGAACGGCCGGAGCTGCTGGCCGGAGCGCAACTCACGGTCATCGCGGGGCTCCTGCACAACCTCGCGTGGGTCAGGACCGAGCCGCCGTTCGTGGTGTTGTCGTTCCTCGCGGCGGTCTGCGCGGCCACTGCGGCCTACCTGAGCAGGGCCGCGGAACCGCATTCGCGCCCGGCAGGCGCTAACCTGCCATCAGAATGAGATTCTGGACGCGAGGAGAGCCATGCCGGACAACCTCATCTTCCGCCTGCCCCCGACGTTCGAGACCGTCGAGGAAGAGCGGAAGCACCGCAAGGAGCGGCTGGCGGCGGCGCTGCGGATCTTCGGCAAGCTCGGCTTCGAGGAGGGCGTCGCCGGGCACATCACCGCCCGCGACCCCGAGCTGACCGACCACTTCTGGGTCAACCCGTTCGGCCTGTCGTTCAAGCACATCAGGGTCAGCGACCTCATCCTGGTCGACCACGGGGGCAAGGTCGTGGAGGGCCGCTACCCGGTCAACGAGGCGGCGTTCGCCATCCACTCCCAGGTGCACCAGGCCCGGCCCGGCGTGGTCGCCGCCGCGCACAGCCACTCCGTGTACGGCCGCGCGCTGTCGGCCCTCGGCCAGGTCATCGAGCCCATCACCCAGGACGCGTGCGCCTTCTACCAGGACTGCGGCCTGTTCGACGACTACACGGGCGTGGTGACCGACCTGGAGGAGGGCAAGCGCATCGCCGCGGCGCTGGGCGGCAACAAGGCCGTCGTGCTGCGCAACCACGGCCTGCTGACGGTCGGCGACACGGTGGACGCGGCCGCCTGGTGGTTCATCACGATGGAGCGCTCGGCCCAGGTCCAGCTCGTCGCCAAGGCCGCGGGCCAGGTCGTGCCCATCGAGCCGGACAACGCCACGCTCACCCATCAGCAGATCGGCAACGACCTGGTCGGCTGGATCAACTACCAGCCGCTGCACGACCAGATCGTCCGGGAGCAGCCCGACCTGTTCGAATAGCGCCGACTCCGGCGAGGATGCCGGACTTTTGCGCCGATTGTATGGCGAACCGGGACAGTCGCGATCAGGCGCGCCGGAACGTGTGCCGGTAGGCCAGCGGCGCCACCCCGACCGCCGCGTGCAGGTGCTGGCGCAGCGAGACGGCGGTGCCGAAGCCCGCCCGCCTGGCCACCTCCTCGACGCCGAGATCCGTCGTCTCCAGCAGCTGCCTGGCGTGCTGCACCCGCTGGACGTTCAGCCACCTGGCCGGGCTCACGCCGGTCTCCTCGCGGAAGCGCCTGGTGAACGTGCGCACGCTCATCCTGGCGTGCTCGGCCAGCCCGTTGAGGTCGATCGGGCGGTCCAGATGGGCGAGCATCCACTCGCGGGTGGCCGCCGTGCCGCCGCTCTCGACGTACGGCAGGTGGCGGTCGATGTACTGGGCCTGGCCGCCCTCCCGCCACGGCGGCATGACGCATCGGCGGGCCGCGCGGTTGGCCACCTCGCTGCCGTGGTCGCGCCTGATCACGTGCAGGCACAGGTCCAGCCCCGCCGCCACCCCGGCCGAGGTCAGCACGTCGCCGTCGTCCACGAACAACACGTCGGGATCCAGCTTCACCTGCGGGAACAGCGCAGCGAACCCGGCGGACTCGCGCCAGTGCGTGGTGGCCGGGCGGCCGTCGAGCAGGCCCGCCGCCGCCAGCACGAACGCTCCCGTGCAGATCGACATCGTCCGCGGCCGCCCCTGCAGGGCCTCGTACAGCGTGTCCGAGATCGTGCCGTCCTTCAGCGCCCGCCCCGCGTGGATGCCGGGCACCAGCACCGTGTCGGCCGTGTCGAGCACGTCGAGGTCGTGGTCGGGCAGGACGCTGTAGCCCGCCGTACAACGTACCGGCCGGCGGTCTTCGGAGCAGGTCACCACCTCGTACAGCTTCTCGCCGTCCGGCGTCTCCGCCGTCAAGAACACCTGGCCCGGCACGCCGAGGTCGAGCGTGGCGAAATGGTTGAGCACGACGACCGCGATCCGATGAGTCATGGCCTGATTCTTTCACATATTGGCTTTCCGGCCACTCGTGGCCAAGTACGGCGATAAATCAGGATTGGCGCATGACGCTGAGCACCACCCCCACCCGTCGCGGGCTGCACCGGGCCTGGTTCGTGGCGGCCGTCGCCTTCGTGGCGATCCTGGGCGCCGCCGGGTTCCGCGCCACCCCCGGCGTGCTGATCACTCCGCTCCATGAGGAGTTCGGCTGGTCGGCCGGTACGATCTCGCTGGCCGTGTCGATCAACCTGGTGCTCTACGGCCTGACCGCCCCCTTCGCCGCCGCCCTGATGGACCGCTTCGGCATGCGCCGCGTGGTCGCGATCGCGCTGCTGTTGATCGCCGCGGGCAGCGGGCTCACGGTGCTGATGACCGCGAGCTGGCAGCTCCTGCTGTTCTGGGGTGTGCTCGTGGGGCTCGGGACCGGCTCGATGGCGCTGGTGTTCGCCGCGACAGTGGTGGACCGCTGGTTCGTCCGGCACCGCGGCCTGGTCACCGGCGTGCTCACCGCGGCCGGCGCCACCGGGCAGCTGATCTTCCTGCCCGTCCTGGCCCAGCTCGCGGAGGGTCCGGGGTGGCGGTTCGCCTCGCTGACCGTGGCCGCCGCGGCGCTGTTAGTGGTGCCGTTCGTGTGGTGGTTGCTGCGCGACCATCCGCGGGACGTGGGCACGACGGCGCTCGGCGCGGAGCCGGGCGCCGTGCTTACCGAGCCGAGCAAGATGAACGCGGCCGTCAGGGCGGTCACCGTGCTGGCCGCTGCGGCGAAGACGCGGCCGTTCTGGCTGCTCGCGGGCGGTTTCGCGATCTGCGGCGCCAGCACGAACGGCCTGGTCGGCACCCACTTCATCCCCGCCGCGCACGACCACGGCATGGCCGAGCCGATGGCGGCGGGACTGCTGGCGATCATCGGGATCTTCGACATCGCGGGCACGATCGCGTCCGGCTGGCTCAGCGACAAGATCGACCCCAAGGTGCTGCTCGGCGTCTACTACGCGCTGCGCGGGCTCTCGCTGATGGTGTTGCCCAGCCTGTTCGCGGCCACGACCGAGCCCAGCATGCTGATCTTCATCGTGTTCTACGGCCTGGACTGGGTGGCGACCGTGCCGCCCACGGTGGCGCTGTGCCGACGGATCTACGGGGCCGACGGGTCCGTGGTGTTCGGCTGGGTGTTCGGCTCGCACCAGGTCGGGGCCGCGTTCGCCGTCGTCGGTGCCGGGCTCACCCGCGACCACCTGGGCGCCTACGACCTCGCCTGGTACGTCGCCGGCGCACTCTGCCTCCTCGCCGCCGGCATGTCGCTGGCCATCGGGCATGCTAGAGGGCGATGAACGCTGATCTGTACGTCCTGCCCCTCGTCGTCAGGATCGAGCGGGCGACCCTGACGACTGGTCCTCCCGAGCGCACCGACGCGATGGAGGCCGCCGCCATGGCCGTGCTCAGCCTGCTGGACGACCCGGGGGAGTGGTCCGCCGAGCTGCACGCCTGGCAGTCCACCGGCAAGATCCGCAAGGTCGTGCGCCGGGCCAGGGGCGCCGAGTGGCGCAGGGCGGTCGCGCTGCCGGGCCGCACCATCGAGCACCGCACGGCCGAAGTCCGCGTGCACCCGCCCGTGCCGCTCGACGGCTGGCCGCGGGACCTGGCGCGGCTGCAGGTGGGGGGCACCGAGCTGACCGACACCGCCGAGCCGGCGCCCGCCGAGCCGCCGATCCTGTGGGCCAACCCGGAGCTGGCCATGTCGGCGGGCAAGGCCATGGCCCAGGCCGGGCACGCCGCCCAGCTCGCCTGGTGGGCCAGCGACGAGGACGAGCGGGCGGCCTGGCGGGCGCGCGGGCTGGCGGTGTCCGTGCGCACCGCCGCCTCCCAGAGCGACTTCCAGGCCCTGGTCGCCGCCGGGCTGCCGGTCGTGCGCGACGCCGGGTTCACCGAGATCGAGCCGGGCTCATGCACGTTCGTCGCGGACGCGCCCTGGCTCCTCGGCCGCGTCGCTAAATCGTGAACACGTCGGCCAGCACGCCGCCCGCCGTGGTGATCCGGGCCGGCGACGGGCTGTCGTACACGACCATCAGCCGTCCGTCGGCCAGCAGCGCCAGCCCTTCGGGGTGGTCGCAGCCGACGCCGTAGGGCAGTTCCAGCACCGTCTCCAGCTCGTCCTCCGGGACGACCCCCTGCCGCTTCGGGCCGAGCCGCCAGCGCACTACGCGGACCGGCCCGTCGAGGTCCATGGTCGGCCCGGCGAGCAGCAGCAGCGAGTCGCCGTCGGGGCACAGGTCCCGCACGCCGAGCCCGCCCAGGTCCAGGAAATGCTTGCGGTACGGCTCCCGCAGCCGCAACCGCCCCTTGCCCGCGTCGTCCAGCCGCAGCTCCAGCACCACCGCCCAGCCCCGCAACACGGGACCGCGCAGCCCCAGATAGACGCGCTCGGACACGACCGCGATGCCCTCGACGTCGAACCCGTTGTCCTTGCCCGGCAACGCCAGGAACGGTCCCAGGTGCCGGTCCTCGCGCAGGTACGTGGTGAGGCTGTGCGAACCCGCCAGGATCGACCCCTCCTCCGGGGTCTCCGCGCGAGCTCCGTCGCGGAGCGGCAGGCGTACCAGGATGAAGCGGTTCTCCTCCCTGACCACCGTGGCCAGCCGGTCGGCGGCCTTGTCGGGGTCCTTCGACTTGACGCGCTTGCGCTTGAGGCTGTGCGAGCCGACCAGCCAGAGGTGGCCGTCCGACCGGGCCAGGCCCTCGATGTCGGCCTCGTCCTTCGGGCCCGCGGGGAGGTTGACGTAGTCGGTCAGGGGGAACGTGCGCTGGGCGCCGAAGTGGTCGCCCGTCCACGTCAGATGCTCGAAGGTCGCGGTCTCGTCGCCGGCCACCCAGAGGCCCGCGGCGCTCTGCCGGATCGCCGAGAGGTTCGTGTGCGTTTGGTACGCCTGCGAGGCGTGATCGAATCGCAGCTCAACCTGTTCCACGAAGACCATGATTGCACTTCGGTTGCTTCATGGGCGTAATGGCGGGATATGTCGTACGCTCCCGTCGTGCTCGATGGGGAAGATGTGATCAAGGGTTCCGGAGTGAGAACCGCGACCAGAGCTGGAACCCGTCCTTCTCCGCCCAAACGCTCCCGCATCGGGGATATCCGCATGCGGGTGGTGTACCGGGGGCTCGCCGCGGCCGTCGTCGTCGTGGCCGTGGCCGCGGCGCTGACCGTGGTGCTCCCGTCAGGGCCGGACGAGGTCGCGGCGGGGCCGGTAACCGCGCCGCCGGCCGCACCGTCCTCGTCCGGCCCCGCACCCACTCCCACTCTGGAGCCCACTCCAGAGCCGTCTCCGGGCTCGAAGCTCGCGCCCGGCTACACGGCCATGGAGGCCCTGCACGCCGACCCGCGCGTCCCCAAGCTGACCAGCGGGGTCAAGGGCATGGCCCTGAGCTCTCCGGGCAAGCAGGTCGTCGAGGACAAGCGCACGGGACTGGCGGTGCCGAGGCTCGGCCGGCCGTGGAAGCGCTACGGGGCGGCGCCGTTCACCTCCAAGCAGGTGTTGCCCAGGCCGCGCGGCACGAGCCTGCGCGGGACGTTCGTCAGCTGCCCGCTCCCGATCATGGAGCAGGAGTCCCCGCGTGACACGGCGCTGCTGGCCGCCCGCTGGACGCTCAACCTCCACCCCAAGGGCTCCAAGATCAGCTGGATCGCTTCGCAACCGGTCAAGCGCGGCTGGATGCTCGTTTATCGCGTCAAATACGGAAAAAAGGCGTCTCGGGCGGCCGTCGTGGTCGTGGACGGGGGAATGAGCAAGCCGGGACTGGCGTTCGTCACAGTGCCTGACTCGCAGCGGAAGCAGTGGCGTGACATCGGCCGCGTGGTCTCAGGGGTGCGTGTTCTAGGCTAGAAGATCATGTGGGGGAGTGACGCCGTGGAACGCTCTGGACCGCCGCAGGCGCCGAACAAGGGCAAGGGCAAACCGCCCTGGCGCTCGGAGGGCCTGCCCGGGACACCCGGAGGCAGGCCCAAGATCAACTGGTGGCGCTTCGTCGTCACCCTGCTCGTGGTGTACGCGGCATTCTTCGTGGTGTCGTCGTTCGTCGACAGCGAATCCGTCGAGACGATCTCGTACACCGAGTTCACCAAGCAGGTGAACGCCAAGAACGTCAAGGACATCTACGCCCAGGGCCTGTCCGTCGAGGGCGACCTGCGGGGCTCGGCGAAGAACCCCGAGAGCAACGAGAACTACACCAGGTTCCAGACCGAGATCCCGGCCTTCGCCAACACCGACCAGCTCGACCAGCAGCTCGCCAACGGCCAGGTGGAGATCACCTCACAGCCGATCACCCGCAGTTTCCTGTCCAACCTGCTGCTGTCGCTGCTGCCCGTGCTGCTGCTCGCCGGGTTGTGGATCTGGATGATGCGGCGCGGCGCCAGCATGATGGGCGGCGGGCTGGGCGGGCTCGGCAAGTCCAAGGCGGCCAAGCCGGTCGACGCGGGGCAGGTGCGGGTCACGTTCGAGGACGTCGCGGGCATCGACGAGGTCGAGAACGAGCTCGTCGAGATCGTCGACTACCTCAAGGACCCCGGCAAATACCGCAGGCTCGGCGCGAAGCTGCCCAAGGGCGTGCTGCTCGCGGGCCCGCCGGGCACCGGCAAGACGCTGCTGGCCAGGGCGGTCGCGGGCGAGGCCAAGGTGCCGTACTTCTCGGCCAGCGCCTCCGAGTTCATCGAGATGATCGTCGGCGTGGGCGCCTCGCGGGTGCGCGACCTGTTCGAGGAGGCGCGCAAGGTGGCGCCGTCGATCGTGTTCATCGACGAGATCGACGCCATCGGCCGGGCCCGCGGCGGCGCGGGCGGCCTCGGCGGCCACGACGAGCGCGAGCAGACGCTCAACCAGATCCTCACCGAGATGGACGGCTTCTCGGGGGCCGAGGGCGTGATCGTCATCGGGGCCACGAACCGTCCCGAGATCCTCGACCCGGCGCTGCTGCGTCCCGGGCGCTTCGACCGTACCGTGCAGGTGGGGTTGCCGGACGCGGCGGGACGCACCGCGATCCTGGGGGTCCACTCGCGCAGCGTGCCGCTGGACGGCGAGGTCAGCCTCGACCAGCTCGCCAAGACCACCCCCGGCATGACCGGCGCCGACCTGGCCAACCTGGTCAACGAGGCCGCCCTGCTCGCCGCCAAGCGCGGCAAGGAGAAGGTCATGATGATCGACTTCGCGGACGCGCTGGAGAAGCTGCAACTCGGCGCGGCCCGCAGCATCGTGATGCCGGAGGAGGAGCGCACCAGGACCGCCTTCCACGAGGCCGGGCACGCGCTGCTCGGGATGCTCCAGCCGGGTGCCGACCCGGTCAGGAAGATCTCGATCATCCCCCGCGGCCGGGCGCTCGGCGTCACTCTGTCCACCCCCGACACCGACCGCTACGCCTACGACGAGCAGTATCTGCGCGGGCGTATCACCGGCGCGCTCGGCGGGATGGCGGCCGAGCAGGTCGTGTACGGCGTCATCACCACCGGCGCCGAGAACGACCTCGAACAGGTCACCATGATCGCCCGCGGCATGGTCGGCCGGTGGGGCATGTCGGAGAAGGTCGGCCCGCTGACCATCCTGCCCAACGACGGCCAGCAGCCGCAGGCCTCGCCCGCCACGCTCGCCACCGTGGACGAGGAGACGCGGCGGATCGTGGACGAGTGCTACGAACGCGCCATCCAGGTGCTCACGGACAACCGGGAGAAGCTGGAGGGGATCGTGGCCGCCCTGCTGGAGCACGAGACGCTGGACGAGGCCGGAGCGTATGCGGCGGCGGGCCTGATCAGCTCCTCCACCGTGGGCTCGGCAAGCCTTTCCGAGGCCGCGCGAGGCGTGCCCGAGCCCTCGGGCAGCTTTTCCGATAATTAGGACAATCCGGGCGTTGGCTCGATCCCGGTAGGGGAACGTCTCCCGCGAGAACGATCGGGGGGACTAGCCGTGACACTGCATGACGAGCTTCTCGCCCAGCTCGGAGACTCAGGACTGGAACAGATCGCCGGAATGCTCGGCACGGACACGGCCACGGCCCGCAACGTGGTCCAGGCCGTGTCGGGCACCATCGTCGGCGGCCTGGCGCGCAACGCCGCCGACCCGGACGGCGCCGAGGCCCTGCGGGGGGCGCTGGACGAGCATGTGGACGCCGATCCGTTCAGCGGCGACGTGGCCTCCCTGATCCGCGACGGGCACAGCATCCTCGGCCACGTGCTGGGCGGCCAGGGGACGGAGCAGGCCGCGGCCGAGTTGTCGCAGTTCGCCGGGATCAGCTCGGGGACCCTCAAGAAGTTGCTGCCCCTGATCGCCCCCATGATCATGTCGTTGCTCGCCAACCGGGCCGCGAACGCGGACATGGACGCGGAGGCCGTGGCCGACGACCTGGACAAGGAGCAGTCGGCCCTGCCGGGCGGGCTCGGGGATCTGCTCGGGGGACTGCTGGGGAGCATCTTCGGCGGCGCCGTACCGCCGCAAGGAGGGCCGTACGAGCCTCAGGAAGGCACGGCGGGGGCTCGGGACCAGCGGGAGGCGGCACCTGGGACCTCGAACCCCGACTGGTGACCGGTAGGCTGAGGCAGTGATCGTTCTGGCCTCAGCCTCCCCCGCCCGCCTGACTCTCCTGCGCAACGCCGGTCTCGACCCCAAGGTGATCGTCAGCGGGGTCGACGAGGAGGCCTTCACCGCATACTCTCCGGCGGCGCTCAGTCTGGTGCTGGCCAGGGCGAAGGCCGAGGCGGTCGCGAGCGGGCTCGACGAGGGGCTGGTGATCGGCTGCGACTCGATTCTCGAGCTCGACGGCCGCCCCTACGGCAAGCCCGCCACCGAGGAGGAGGCCGCAGAGCGGTGGCGGATCATGCGGGGCCGCACCGCCCGCCTGGTGACGGGCCACTGCGTGATCGACGTCGCCGCGGGCCGGCAGGTGGCGGAGGTGGCCACCACCGTGGTGCACTTCGGCCAGCCGTCGGAGGAGGAGATCGCCACCTACGTGGCCACCGGCGAGCCGCTCGGCCTGGCCGGGGCGTTCAGCATCGAGGGGCGCGGCGGTTGGTTCGTGGAGGGCATCGAGGGCGATCACGGCAACGTGCTCGGCCTCTCGCTGCCGCTGCTTCGCGACCTGTTCGCGGAGCTGGGCTACGCGGTGACGTCGTTCTGGCGTTAGCCTGCCGGGCATGCGATCACTGCGCGACTTCACGTCCGGCGTCGGCTTCTTCTTCCAGGGGTGGGGATGGGTCGCCAGGAACGGTCGGTGGTGGCTGTTCGGGCTGATCCCGGCGCTGATCGCGTTCGCCGTCTACGTGGTGGCGCTGGTCTTCCTCGGCACCAATGCCGCTGACTTGGCCGAGTTCCTGACGCCGTTCGCGGATTCGTGGGGCTGGCGGGAGTTGTTCCGCACGCTGGTGGGCATCGCCCTGGTCCT
Organism: Nonomuraea marmarensis; assembly: GCF_043197025.1. Classification (NCBI taxonomy): domain Bacteria; kingdom Bacillati; phylum Actinomycetota; class Actinomycetes; order Streptosporangiales; family Streptosporangiaceae; genus Nonomuraea; species Nonomuraea marmarensis. Next base: position 145,836 of record NZ_JBICRM010000013.1, on the reverse strand, counting down.
CGGGGGGCTGGCGGTGGCGGTGCTGACGTTCGCCGCGCTCACGCTGGCGATCGGGGAGCCGTTCTACGAGCGGTTGTCGGCGGCGGTGGACGTGCTTCCGTCGGCGGAGGAGCAGCCGTGGTGGCGTACGTTGCCGCGCTCGATCAGGGACAGCCTGGTCACGCTCTGCTACGTGCTGCTTTTCACGATGCCGCTGTTCATCCTGGGCTTCGTGCCGGTGGTGGGGCAGACGGTGGTGCCCGTGATCGGGGCTGCCGTGTCCGGATTTTTCCTGACAGTAGAGCTCACCACCCTGGCCCTGGAACGACGCGGGATGGCCCGCAAGGAGCGGTTCGCGCTCCTGCGCGCCAACAAGGCCGCCGCGCTGGGGTTCGGGGTGGTGGTGTTCCTGCTGTTCCTGGTGCCGTTCGTGGCGGTCATCGCGATGCCGGCCGCCGTAGCGGGCGCCGCCCTCCTCGTACGTACGCGCCTGGCTCCCACCCCGTAGCCCCTCCACCTTGCCTGACAGCGGTTATCCACAACCTCGACCAGCGCAACCTCCCCCATCCCCAGAATCGCGTTCGGCGCGCTGCGACTATCACCGCCCCGGCACCCTAAGTGCCCATGACGACCAATACCTCCGCCCCCACCCCGGACTCGACTCCCGCCATTGGCGCGACCCCAGGCGCCGACCCCTGCCTCACCCTGACCAGCCCTGCCGACATCCTGGCCGCCGTGCCCTACCTCGTCGGCTTCCATCCCCACCACAGCCTCATCGTGATCGGACTCGATCACGGCCAGGCCAAGGTGGTGGCCAGGTGGAACCTGCCGCTCCCACCCGAGACCCTCGCCCCCTTGGCCCTCCTCTTCGACAGGGAGGGCGTCACCGAGATCGTCATCGTCGGCTACGGCCCCGGTGAGCTCGTCACGCCGGCGGTGGACGAGGCCAGGCTCCTGGCCACCAAGACCGAGGTCCACGTCGGCGAGGCGTTGCGGGCCCACGAGGGCCGCTACTGGTCATATGTGTGCGACGTCCCGATGTGCTGCCCGGCGGAAGGCACCCCATATGACCCGTCCACCAGTCAGATCGCCGCAGAGGCGACCGTGCGCGGCCTGGTCGCTCTCCCGGACCGGGAAGCCCTCGAACGCACGATAGCCCCGCTCACGGGTCCCGTACGGATGGCGATGCGCCGCGCCACAGCCGACGCGATCACAGACGTCCGAGCCAGACTCACAGCAGCCACAGACCTGGACACCTTCGCCCAGGACTTCATAGCCCAGGGCCTGGCGAGAGTGCGATCAGCCCTGCAGACCCACACCGAAGGCGGCCGCCTGGAAGACGCCGAAGCGGCAAGGCTGGGCCTGGATCTGACGATCACCAGAGTCCGCGACGAGGCGTGGACCCTCATGGACGAGTCCCACGCTCTCCTGTGGAAGGACCTGACCCGCAGACTGGAGCCGCGCTTCACGCCACCGGCCGCATCCCTCCTGGCCATGGCCGCCTGGCGAGCGGGAAACAGCGTGCAGGCCACCATCGCCGTCGAACGCGCCCTGACCATCGACCCCGGCTACTCGATGGCCAACCTCCTCATGCACGCCCTTCAAAACCTGCTCTCCCCAAGCATCATCCGAGGCCGCCTCCCCAGCCCCGGCGAACTCGACGCCGCCATGGGCCCCACACACGGAGCCTGGCTACTCCCGTTGGTCAACCTGCTCGACGAGGAAGACCCCCAAGACCTACCCGGCTAACCACTCACCAAGCCGGGTGCGGAACCACGAGGAAGCCACGCATCACAGCCCGCGAACAAGCCGCACGCCAGCACCGCCCGGCACCCCGCAACCCGCAACCCGACCAGTGAAATGACCGACCAGCTACCTGGCTCATGCGCCACATGGGCAGCGCGGTCGGTCACCCGGAGGCGATCGGTTCGGTTACTGGGGGTCTTCCTCGCGGCGGCGGCGCTCGTTGTAAGCGCGCATGCGCTGCGGATACCCGGTGAGCTGAACGTCGTACACCGGCAGGGCAAGATCGCGAGCGACCTTGTGGATCACTGCGGGCGAGCCGACCCTGCGCCTGGTCCACTCGCCGTCGTCGGCCACCGCCACAGCGGTCGTGTCGGTGGCGAATGTCTCTGGCTCGACGTAGAACTCGACGCCACGCCGCGAACGGGCAAAGGCGATAAGCGCTTCGATGTCGGCGTCTGTCGCCTCACGGTCGAACTTCGCAACTTTGGGGCCGCGCAGCCGACGAATGCCGTAGCGGTCTCGCCATCTCATGAATCCTTTTTATACCGTCTGGAGCCCATGCGTCGGGGATGATCTAGGGGATACATCGGGGATTCTCCCGATAGCACCTCCGGCTCCGGCGACGCAGTATGAGAGGTGACTGCCCATTTCCCTAAGGAGAGGCATGACGATTATGGCTGGGGTACCGCAAACCCCCGGGCCGGGACAGGTGCCGCCAGCTCATCTGCGCGTCACCGACCAGGACCGCGAGCACGTGGTCGAGCACGTCAAAGCCGCCTACGCGGAAGGCCGCTTCGACAAGCTCGAGTTCGACGACCGGCTGGAGCGCGCGATGACGGCGCGCACGCACGGTGACCTGATGCCCATCATGACGGAGCTGTACGGCACCCGAGCCGTATCCCAGCTCAGCCCGTTGCCGCCGCCGGTCCGCCCTGAGCGCGCGCCGGAGAGCAACGAGCGCCTCGGCGCCGCCGCCGCCCACTTGCTGATGGTCATCGGAATCCCGATCGTCGGTCCCCTGATCCTGCTGCTCACCGGGGCCAAGACCTCGCCCTACATCCGCAGGCATGCGCTGGAGGCACTCAACTTCCAGATCACGGTGGTGGGCGCGACGGTCCTCCTGCCGTTCACGATCGTCGGGGTCGTGCTCCTGCCGTTCATCTGGGTCGCGGCCGTTGTCCTCGCCATCGTCGGTGGCGTCTCCGCCTTGACGGAGGGCGCCTTCCGCTACCCCATGACGATCCGCCTGGTGAAGTAACCCGCCACCCAAGAACCCTCACCACCGCCGCCAACTCCCCCACGGAGGCCCGCCTCGGGTGTCCGTCTGTCATCGGCTGATCATCTTGGGGGTCTGTCCGTCGCCAGGTGACCGCCTCGGGGTCCTATCTCCAGGTGACCGTGATAGGTGAGGGCGGCGGCTTGGACCGTACCGTGGTGCTGGGTTTGGCTGCTCAGCGGGACAGGACCTCGTACTTGACTCGCATCACTCCCGAGCTGACGTTCCCGATGGCGGCGAAGGCGGCTTCGGAGAGGTCGAGGCAGCGCCCGCCGACGTACGGGCCGCGGTCGTTGATGCGGACCGTGACCGAGTCGCCGTTGTTCGGGTTCGTGACGCGGACCTTGCTGCCCAGCGGGAGGGTCTTGTGGGCGGCGGTCATGGCCGAGGGGTTGAAGCGTTCGCCGCTGGCGGTCATCTGGGGTTCGCCGTAGAACGAGGCGCCGCAGGCGCCGGTCGAGAGGACGCGGCTCCTGGGCTTCGTGGCCTCCGTCTTGGCCTCGGGCTCAGCAGACTTGGTGGGTTTCGGGTGGACGGCCGCCGGGGGCTTGGGGGCTGGTGACCTCGTGTCCGAGGGTGACGTTGTGTCCGCAGGCTCGGGCGATGTCGTTTCCGGGGTGGGTTGGCGGGCGGCTTCGTTCGGGGTCGTGGCCTGGTCGGGGGACGGCTTGGCCACTGGTGTCGTGGCGGCGGTGCGTTTGGGGGAGTCGTTTCCGATGGCCGCCCAAGCGGTGGTCGAGGCGGCGGCTACGACGACGGCCCCGGCTGCGATGGCGGCCCAGCGGTGGGAGCGCCTAGGGGACGGCTTGTAGGAGTGCTGGCCCAAGGTAAACCACGGTCCTAGCTAGGGGATAGGGAAGGGAAAGGCCAGGTCAAGGGGGTGTAGGGCACGTAAGGTGGCCGATCCGCAGGCGGGATGGGGGATCCCGCACGTGCGGACGAACATATGCGACAAACAACAGGTAAAGGCAACTTAATGGGACATCCAGTGACATATCTCACTTAGGTCACAGGAGTGCCTAGAACGCTGAGAGTGCGCCGCCGATCTTCGGGTGCCGGGGTACGCGAAAGACGCGGCTTGGCCGACCGTGCTGCCTGTGGACCGGCGGCTCCGCCAGGCCCGATGCGGGACTCAGGAGCCCTCAGCGTGCTCCGCTGGAAGGCGCGTCACAGCATGAGCGAGCGCACGGTCTCCACCGTGTCGGCGTCTTCGACCCGCTTGTCCGGGCGGTAACGCAGCACCCGGGCGAACCGGAGGGCCATGCCGCCGGGATAGCGCGGCGAGCGCTGGACCCCGTCGAAGGCGATCTCCACCACCAGCTCGGGCCTGAGTGTGACCGTCCACGAGTCGGTCGGGCCCGCGGCCAGCTCGAGGAAGCGCTCGGTCTGCCAGGCCAGCAGCTCGTCCGTCAGCCCCTTGAAGGTCTTGCCGAGCATCACGAACCCGCCCTCCGGGTCGCGGGCGCCCAGATGGAGGTTGGAGAGCTTGCCCTCGCGGCGGCCGTGGCCCCACTCGGCCGCGAGGACCACCAGGTCGAGGGTGTGGCGCGGCTTGACCTTGATCCAGCCCGCGCCCCGCCGACCGGCCGCGTAAGGGGAGGCCAGGGACTTGACCACCAGGCCCTCGTGACCGGCCCTCACCACGTCGGTGAAGAACTTCTCCGCCTCCGCCACATCCCCCGTGATCAGCCGCGGCGTCAGCAGGCCCTGCGGGACCGTACGGACCAGGGCTTTCTGGCGTTGCGAATAGGGCAGATCGAGCAGATCGGCGCCGTCGACCCGCAGGGCGTCGAAGAAGAACACGCTCAGCGGCGTCCGCTCGCGCAGCTGGGCGACGTTGGTCTTGCTGGTCACCCGGCTCGCCGTGACCTGGAACGGATGCGGGCGCCCGTCGGGACGCAGCGCGAGCACCTCCCCGTCCAGCACCAGATCCTCGGACGGCATCTCGAGCACCGCCTCGACCAGCTCGGGAACCTGCGGCGTGATGTCGTCGAGCGTGCGGGTGAAGACCTTCACCGCACCGCCGGAGCGGTGGGCCTGCACGCGGACACCGTCGAGTTTCCACTCCAGCGCCGCCGGGTTGCCCGCCTTCTCCAGGGCGGTGGCGACGTTGGGCGCGCTGCCCGCCAGCATGGGCGAGACCGCCTGGCCCACCTCCAGCCGGAACGCGTGCAGCGCCGCCACCCCGCCGGTCAGCGCCGCGGCCCCCACGGCGGGCAGCCAGCCGCGCAAGGTGAGCGCCCGCCGCACGTCGGCCGACGGCGCGCCTGACGCCTTGGCCACCGCCTCGATCATGACGCCGTCGAGCGCGCCCTGCCGCAGCTCGCCGAACAGCAACCTGCTCATGAACTGCTGCTCCTGGCTCGTCAGCCCCGCGAACAGCTCCGCCACCAGGGCCTTGCGCGCCGCCTGCGAGCCCTGCCCGGAAACCGCCTTGATCCTGCTCAACAGCTCGTCGACCGTGGTCAGCGTGGCGGTGGCGGCCAGCTTGGGCTGGGGCAGGTCCTCCAGCGTGCGCCAGCCCACGCCGACCTGCCGCTGGGGCAGCTCGCCCGAGAGGTAGGAGATCGCGGTCTCCGCCTCGTCGGGGCCGACCCGGCCAAGCAGCTCCGCCAGCAGGCTGATCTTGCCGAGTCTGGCGGACGTGCGCGTCACCGCCTCGGACACCCGGACCACGTCGATCAGAAGCACACGCCTATGGTGCCTCACGCCAGTGACATTTCCCCACTCGGAATTGGCTGAGAGTGTCGGAACGCCGACAAGCGCCCGGAATACAAACGACAGGGGCGGGCCGCCGATACGGCGACCCGCCCCCGCGCGGCCCGCTAGCTGACGCCGAGCAGGTCGACGACGAAGATGAGCGTCTCGTTCGGCTTGATGCGGGCGCCCGCGCCGCGGCTGCCGTAGCCGAGGTGCGGCGGGATGACCAGCTTGCGCCGGCCGCCGACCTTCATGCCCGCGACTCCCTGGTCCCAGCCGGCGATGACGCGTCCGCCGCCGAGGGGGAACGAGAACGCCTCGCCGCGGTTCCACGACGCGTCGAACTCCTCCCCGGTCGAGAACGCGACGCCCACGTAATGAACGCGTACGTTGTGGCCGGGCTTGGCCTCCGGGCCGTCGCCCACGGTCAGGTCGACGATCTCCAGGTCAGCGGGCGGGTTGCCCTCCGGGAAGTCGATCTCGGGCTTTTCGAGTGCCACGAAGTGCTCCTGTTGACGATGAGAATGGACCCGACGACTCTATGCGGTCGGGATATCGTCATCGTTCATGGCCGTCCTTTCTCCCGATGCGATCCTGCTCACCGGGCGCGTGGCCGTCGTCACCGGGGCGGCCAGGGGCATCGGGCTGGCGATCGCCGAGGCGTTCGCCGCGTTCGGAGCCCACGTCGCCGTCTGCGACCGCGACAAGCCGCACGCGGAGCTGGCGATGACGCTCGACGTGCGCGATCACGTGGCGGTGGAGGTGTTCGTCCAGGCCGTACGCGAGCGCTGGGGCCGCGTCGACGTGCTGGTCAACAACGCGGGCGGCACCTTCCACGCCGCGTTCGCGGACACGTCGGCCCGCGGCGAGCAGATCCTGATCGAGGAGAACTTCACGCAGGTCACCGGCATGATCCGGCGCCTGCTGCCGATGATGCCCGCGGGCGCGTCGATCATCAACGTGACCTCCAGCGAGGCGCACCAGGCCGCGCCGGGGTTCGCGGTGTACGCGGCGATGAAGGCCGGGCTGGAGAGCCTGACGAAGTCCCTGGCGCTGGAGCTGGCCCCCAGGGGCATCAGGGTGAACGCGATCGCGCCCGACGCCCTGCGCACCGAGGGCGAGGCGGGCGTGCGGGAGCGCATGCTGGCCCGCCCCCTGCCCTACGACCCGGTACGCGTCCCGCCGCTCGGCCACCTCGGCGACCCGGGGGACGCGGCGGGGGCGGCCGTGTTCCTGGCCGGCGACCTTGCCAGGTTCGTCACGGGGACGACGGTGCACGTGGACGGCGGCATCAACGCGGCGGGCGGCTGGCGCCGTACCTAGGGATCACCAGCTCTGGTGCAACGGCATGCCCTCGGCGTACCCGGACGAGCTCTGGATCCCCACGACCGCCTGCGCGTGGAACTCCTCCAGGTTCGACGCCCCCGCGTACGTGCACGCGGACCGCAACCCCGCCACGATCGCGTCGATCTGGTCCTCCACGCTCGGCCGCTTCGGATCCAGGTACATCCTGGACGTCGAGATCCCCTCCTCGAACAGCGCCTTCCTGGCCCGCTCGAACGCCGAGTCCTCGGCCGCCCTGAGCCGCACGGCCCGCGCCGAGGCCATGCCGAAGTTCTCCTTGTACTTGCGCCCGTTGGCGTCGGTGCGGGTGTCGCCGGGAGACTCGTACGTCCCGGCGAACCAGGACCCGATCATCACATTGGCGGCCCCCGCGGCCAGCGCCAGCGCCACGTCGCGCGGGTGCCGGACGCCGCCGTCGGCCCACACGTGCCGCCCCAGCCGCCGGGCCTCGGCGGAGCACTCCAGCACGGCCGAGAACTGCGGCCGCCCCACCCCGGTCATCATCCGCGTCGTGCACATGGCGCCGGGCCCCACCCCGACCTTGAGGATGTCGGCCCCGGCGTTCGCCAGATCGCGCACGCCGGCCGTCGTGACCACGTTGCCCGCCGCGACGGGCACGCCGGGGTCGAGCGCCTTGACCGTGCGCAGGGCGGCGACCATCTTCTCCTGGTGCCCGTGCGCGGTGTCCACGACCAGGCAGTCGATCCCGGTCTCCAGCAACTCCTTGGCCTTGGCGGCCACGTCGCCGTTCACGCCGACCGCCGCCGCGACGCGCAACCGGCCCTGGGCGTCGACCGCGGGCTGGTAGAGGGTGGCGCGCAGGGCGCCCGTGCGGGTGAGGATGCCCACCAGCCGCCCGCTCGCGTCCACGATGGGCGCCAGCCGGTGCCGGCCCTCGTGCAGCCGCTCGAACGCGCCACGGGGCCCGAGCCCGGCCGGCAGCGTGAGCAGCTCGCTCGACATGACCTGCGAGAGCTGGGTGAACATGTCCACGCCCTCGCAGTCGGCCTCGGTCACGACGCCGACGGGCCGGTTGTCCCAGTCCACCACGATGACCGCGCCGTGCGCCCGCTTGGGCAGCAGCCGCAGCGCCTCGCCGACGGTGTCGTGCGAGGTGAGAGTCAGGGGCGTGTCGTGTACGAGATCGCGTTTCTTGACCCAGTCGACGACGTTCGAGATGACGTCCAGCGGTATGTCCTGCGGGATCACGGTGATGCCACCCCGCCGCGCCACGGTCTCGGCCATGCGACGGCCCGCGACCGCGGTCATGTTGGCAACGACGATGGGAATGGTGGTGCCCGTGCCGTCGTGCGTGGAAAGGTCGACTGCGAGCCGGGAACCGATCGAGGACCGCGACGGCACCATGAACACGTCGCTATAGGTCAAATCGTGGTGAGGCTCGAGGTCATTAAGAAATTTCACGTTCATCCATCTTATGTGGTGACAGGTTCATCCTTGAGTTTTCCCCTTTCGTGGGGGCTTATGATCGGCCGGGACACTTTTGGGGGAGGGGAGGGCCTGTGGATGTCACTGATCGGGCCGAGCTGGTCGTGGTCGGCTTCGCCGTACGCACCACTAATGCCGACGAGCTGGATCCGGCGCGGGCCAAGCTGCCCACGCTGTGGCAGCGGGCGGGCGCGCCGGGGGCTTTCGCGCACGTGCCGGGACGCGCCGACGAGAACCTCTACGCCGTGCTGACCGACTACGAGAGCGACCACAACGGGGCCTACACGCAGATCGTCGGCATCGGCGTGCGGACCGTGCCGCGGCTGCCCGAGGGGATGGTGGCCGTACGCGTGCCGGCCGCCCCGTCGCTGAAGCTGGAGGCCCGCGGCCCGATGCCGCAGGCCCTCGTCGAGGCGTGGCAGCAGGTGTGGAAGCACACCGAGTCGGGCGGCACGCCGTCGCGGGCGTTCACGACGGATCTCGAGGTGCACCACCCGGACGGCGCGGACCTCTACATCGGCGTCTAAGGGAGTCCGAGCGCGGCGGCCGCCGCTTCGACGGCCGTCGGCTTGACCTCGTCGATCGGCAGGCCGGCGTATTCCACCGCGCAGTCGGACATCCCGCCGAGCGCGACCGTCGCCCTGATGTGCTGCGCCCGCGTGAGCTCGGGCCCGAGCAGCAGGGTGATCACCTGACGCCGCCAGTCGAACATGCGCGCGCCCAGGTCGAGCACGTCCAGCGTGTGCAGCTCCCGCACCATCATGACGATCACCTCGCGGTGCCGCCAGATCAGCTCGAAGTAGTCGTCGAGCAGCCTCAGGGGGTCGCCCGGCTCCCGTGTGGCGGCGAACCGCTCCATGTCCTCCACCAGCGGCTGCACGATGCTGCGTACGAGGTCGTCGCGCGAGGCGAAGTGGTAGTAGAGCGCGGGCTTGGTGATGCCCAGCCGATCGGCGATCTGGCGCAGGCTGGTGTTCCGCACGCCCTGCTCGACGAACAGCTCGCGGGCCACCGCCTGGATGCGGGACTTGGTGTCACTGGGCATGGCCCCAAGAATATCCCTTACCTATCGTTAAGTAAGGTGCTAGCCTCCTACTTACCTTCCGTTAAGTAAGGAGCGGTCATGCGGATCCTCATCTCGGGGGCGAGCGTCGCGGGCCCGGCTCTCGCGTACTGGCTCACCAGGTACGGCTTCACCGTCACCGTCGTGGAACAGGCCCCGGCGCTGCGCAAGACGGGCGGCCACGCGATCGACCTGTTCAGGCCGGCGATGGACATCGTCGAGCAGATGGGCGTGCTGGAGCAGGTCCAGGCGAAGAAGACCGGCATAGAGTGGCTCACGATGCGCAGGGAGGGCCGGGAAAGGCCCCTGGAGCTGGAGCTGCGCCGGGTCATGACCGCCGTCTCCGACCGGCACGTCGAGATCATGCGTGACGACCTGAGCGAGATCTTCTACGACGCCACCCGCCACGACGTGGACTACGTCTTCGGCGACTCCATCGCCTCGATCTCCGACGGTGGCGAGGTGACGTTCGACAGCGGCAGGGCGGCGGAGTTCGACCTGGTGGTCGGCGCCGACGGCCTGCACTCCAACGTGCGCCGCCTGGTCTTCGGCCCCGAGTCCGACTTCACCACGTGGATCGGCGCCTACCTGGCCGTCTTCTCGATGCCCAACTACCCGGGTCTCGACGGCCGCATGGAGGCCATCGCGGGGGTGGGCAGGATGGCCGGCTACGGGGCGGTGCATATGGACGACGCGCGGGCGGTGTTCCTGTTCAGGACGCCGGAGCAGCTCGACTACCACCACCGGGACGTGGCCAGGCAGAAGGAGCTGCTGCGCGAGCGCTTCGCCGGTATGGGCTGGGAGGTGCCGAGGCTGCTGGCGGAGCTGGACCGCACGCCCGCGTTCTACTTCGACTCGATCACGCAGCTCCGCCTGGACACCTGGTCGAAGGGCCGGGTGACGCTGGTGGGCGACGCCGGTTACTGCCCGGGTCCCGCCGTCGGGGGCAGCACGAGCCTCGCGGTCGTGGGGGCGTACATCCTGGCGGGGGAGCTCGCCACCTACGGCGGCGACCACACGCGCGCCTTCCCGTCCTACGAGTCCGAGATAGGCGAGTACGTACGCCGCAGCCGTACGTTCGCCATCGGCGCGGCCAAGCGCATCGTGCCCGGCAGCCGGTTCGACCTGTGGGCGCTCACCCAAGGTGTCAGGCTGATCAACCACCTGCCCGCCGCGCTCACCAAGGCCGCGACCAAGATCGGCAGCAAGGGTGTGCGCCTGCACGACTCGATCGCGCTGAAGGACTACTCGCTCATGCGAGCACCCCTTGACCGCGCAGCTTCTCCGCTTCCTCCTGAGAAAGCCCCCAGCCCGAGAGGTCGGTGAGCCGGGTCGCCGGGGAGAGATCGGGCTCGGCGACGCCGAGCAGGCGCGGCGCGGGCACGGGCTGGGTGACGCCGCCGACCTGGACGAAGGAGCCGCGGGCGGCGTTGTGCGGATGGGAGGCGGCCTCGGACATGGACAACACGGGCGACACACACGCGTCAGAGCCCTCGAACAGCGCCTCCCATTCGGCCCGCGTCCTGCTCCTGAACTCCTCGGCCAGCCGGGCCTTCAACGCCGGCCACTGGGCCCTGTCGTTCCTGTCGGGCAGGCCGGTCAGCCCCATCAGGCTCACCATGGCGTCCCAGAACTGCGGCTCCAGCGCTCCCACCGCCACGTACTCGCCGTCGGCGGTCTCGTAGGTGTCGTACTGCGGCGCCCCGGTGTCCAGCAGGTTCGTCCCCCGAGGTCCCCAGTGACCGCTCTGCACGGCCTGGTAGAACATCGAGAACAGGATCGCCGCCCCGTCCACCATGGCCGCGTCGATCACCCGCCCCTTCCCGGTCCGCTCCCGCTCGAACAGGGCCAGCAGCACCCCGTACGCGAGCATGAGCCCGCCACCGGCGAAGTCGCCGAGGATGTTGATCGGCGGCGTCGGCTGATCCCCGTCCCTGCCGAGCATCGACAGGATGCCGGAGACGGCGATGTAGTCGATGTCGTGCCCGGCGGTGGAGGCGAGCGGCCCGTCCTGGCCCCACCCGGTCATCCGCCCGTAGACCAGCCGCTCGTTCACCGCGTGCAGATCATCGGGGCCGATCCCGAGCCGTTCCGCCACGCCCGGCCGGAACACCTCGATCACCACGTCGGCGTGCCGGACCAGCTCCTTGAACGCCGCCACGCCCTCGGGAGCCTTCAGATCCAGCCCGATCGTGCGCTTGCCGCGATCCATGACATCCGTACGCGGCCGGTCGGAAACGGCCTTGACCCGATCGACCCGCAGCACGTCGGCACCATGGTCGGCCAGCATCATCCCCGCGAACGGCCCGGGGGCGAGCCCCGCGAGCTCCAGCACGCGCACCCCGGCCAGCGGACCTCTGCGAAGTTCAGGCATCTCCACAGTAGAACAACATTCGGTGATCTATCGCAAGCCGCAGCCCCGACCTCCCGGCGAAGGCGTGGGAGGTATGGGAAACTTGCCCACTATGTTCGGGTGGTCTACAGGGGTTGGACATGGTTTCGGATAGCAACCGGCTCATCGCAGGGCGCTACCAGTTATTGCGCGAGCTGGGTCGCGGGGGCATGGGCGTGGTCTGGGAAGGCGGCGACACACTGCTCAACCGGCAGGTCGCCATCAAGGAAGTGCTGCTGCCCGACGGGTTGTCGCCGGGCGACCAGGAACGCCAGCTCCTGCGTACCGCGCGCGAGGCCCGCATGGCGGCCAAGCTGAACCATCCGTCCGTCGTCGCCGTCTACGACGTGGTCGAGGAGGGCGGCCGCCCGTGGATCGTGATGGAGCTGCTGCGCCATCCCTCGGTCGAGGAGGTCGTGCTCACCACGGGCGCCCTGCCGGTGCGGCAGGCGGCGGACGTGGGCCGGCAGGTGCTGTCCGCGCTGAATGCGGCCCACCAGGCGGGGATCCTGCACCGGGACGTCAAACCCAGCAACATCCTGCTGGCCGACGACGGCCGGGCCGTGCTCACCGACTTCGGCATCGCCACGGCCGAGGGCGACGCGTCGCTCACCAAGACCGGCATGGTCACCGGCTCGCCGAGCTTCCTGGCCCCGGAACGGGTGCGTGCCGCCGAGGCGGGACCGGCCTCCGACCTGTGGTCGCTGGGCGCCACGCTGTACGCCTGCATGGTGGGGCGCTCGCCGTTCGAACGGGGCGACCCCATGGCGACGCTCAACGCGCTGCTCAGCGAGGAGCCGGACTACCGCAGGATCCCGCCGATCATGCACCCGGTCCTGCGCGGCCTGCTGCGCAAGGAGCCGGAGGACCGCGTGGCCGCCGAGGAGGCCGACCGGCTGCTCGCGGCCATCGCCGCCAGCAGGCCCGCGCACGCGGACCGGGACGTGCCCGAGCGGAAGCGGAGCGGCGGCCGCGGCCGGGCCCTGCTGGCGGCGGGCGCGGCGGCGGTGCTGGTGGTGGTGGCGGGTGGCGCGATCGCCTACTTCCGGCTCGCGTCGCCGGCCGAGGGCACCCCGAAGGCCATCACCCAGCCGGCCGCCGCGACCAGCCCGCTCACGCCACCCACCACGCCGGCGCCGAGCGCCACGCCCACCCCGACGCCCAGCGCGACCAGGATCGTCCCGGCCGCACGGGTGTGGAAGTCGCGGGACGGCTGGTCGATCATGCGGCCGACCGGCTGGAAGGGCGCGCTCGCCGAGGCGTACACCGAGTGGACCCGCAGGGACGGGAACGCCCATCTCGGCGTCGAGGCCATCTACTCCAACAGCGACCCGAACCAGGCCCTGCGCGACTCGGAGGAGGCCCTCAAGAGCACCGCCCAGGACGTCGTGAACCGCGGCCGCAGGACGGCCGTGCACCAGGGCGTCAAGGCCGTGGAGTGGGAGTTCTCCTGGACCGCGGGCGCGGGCGCCGACCCGCGCTGGGCCACGCCGGGCACGCGCTACCACGAGGTACGCCGGGCGCTGACGATCGGCGACACCGCCTACATCGTGTCCTGGACGGTCACCGAGGCTCAGTGGCTGCGTAACAGGGGGCTTATGCGGCAGGTGATCAGCAGCTTTACTGTGGGGGCATGAGCCCCTGGAACCTGCTCGCCCTGCCCCCGCTCCCCGAGGAGCTGATGCGCCGCCTGCTGGCCCCGCTCGGCGACCGCGTGGAGGTGCGCGTGCCCGCGGCCCGCGACAGGGAGGCGCTGCTGGCCGCGCTGCCGGAGGCGGAGATCGTGCTCGGCGACTGGACGGGCACGCTCGCGCTGGACGCCGAGGCCGTCAGGGCGGCGCCCCGGCTGTCGTTCGTGCAGCAGCCCTCCGTGGGCGTGGACGGCCACGACCTGGACGCCCTGGCCGCGGCCGGGGTGCCGCTGGCCAACACGCCCGGGGTCAGCGCCGTCGCGGTCTCGGAGTGGTGCCTGGCCGCCACCTTGTCGTTGTCGCGCAAGCTCGCCGCCGCCGACGCCGCCGTACGCGCCGGCGAATGGCCCCAGCAGGGCCTGCAGCCGCACGAGTTGCGCGGCCGGCGCGTGGGTGTCGTCGGGTACGGCCCGATCGGCGTCACCTGCGCGGAGATGTTCCGCGCCCTGGGCTGCCACGTGTCCTACTGGACCCGCACGCCCCGGAAGGACCCCGGCTTCGAGGACCTCGACTCGCTCGTGTCGTCGAGCGACGTCGTGGTCGTGGTGATCGCCCTGTCGGACGAGACCCGCGCCCTCGTCGACCCCCGCGGGATGAAGGAGGGCGCGCTGCTCGTGAACGCGGCCAGAGGCGGCGTCGTGGACCAGCGGGCGCTGGTGGACGCGTTGCGTGCGGGACGCCTGGGCGGGGCGGCGCTGGACGTGTTCGAGGTGGAGCCCCTGCCTTCTGACGACCCGCTGCGCGAGCTCCCGAACGTCCTGCTGTCCCCGCACGTCGCGGGCGTCACACCCGAGGCCACCAGCCGCCTGCTCACGGCCACGCTGGACAACCTCGCCGCGGCCGTCGACGGCCGCGAGGTGGACGGCGTGCTCAACGGCGTATCATCGACGATCTACAGGAAGTTTACTCAATCGCCTACCACGTAGGTGTTTCACCTGGCACGATGAAGAGTTTTCGTGTCTTTAACGACCCCGGTCTGTTCCGAGTCGCTCGCGGGAGATACCGTCTTACGGACGATCTCTGCCAGCTCAAAGGGGGGTGCTTCGTGAACGAGCGTAGCGAGCGAACAAATCAAACGCAGCACGACTTTGTCGTCGCGGCCCCGACGAAGGAGGGGCCGTGACGACGACGATGTCGACACACCGACGGGCAGTAGAGCAGATCCGGCAGTCGTACGCCGAGATCCCGGGTGGCGCCGCGCCCCGGCTGGCCAAGTCCACGTCCAACCTGTTCAGGTTCCGCGACCCGGGCCGGACGGCCAAGCTCTCGGCCAGGGATCTCGACGAGGTCATCAGCGTCGACCCGGAGACCATGACGGCCGAGGTCCAGGGCATGACCACGTACGAGCACCTGGTGGACGCCACGCTACGGCACGGGCTCATGCCGTACGTGGTGCCGCAGCTCAAGACCATCACGCTGGGCGGGGCCGTGACGGGGCTCGGCATCGAGTCCACCAGCTTCAGGGACGGCCTGCCGCACGAGTCGGTCGAGGAGCTCGAGATCCTCACCGGTGACGGGCGCGTCGTCGTGGCCCGCGACGACAACGAGCACCGCGACCTGTTCCGCGCGTTCCCCAACTCCTACGGCACGCTCGGCTACGCGCTGCGCATCAGGATCAAGCTGCGCAAGGTGCAGCCGTACGTGCATCTCACGCACGTCAAGTTCACGGACGCGGACAAGTGCATGCTGGCCATGCAGGAGATCTGCGACAACATGGTGCACGACGGCGAGAACGTCGACTTCGTGGACGGCGTCTTCTTCCACCCGGGGGAGATGTACATCACGATCGGCCGCTTCGCCGAGCGGGCCCCCTACGTGTCCGACTACACCGGGATGCGGATCTACTACCAGTCGATCACGCAGCGCAACCGCGACTGGCTGACGATCCGCGACTACCTGTGGCGCTGGGACACCGACTGGTTCTGGTGCTCGCGCGCCTTCGGCGTACAGCAGCCGGTGGTCCGCTCGCTGATGCCGCGCCGCTGGATGCGCTCCGACGTCTACCGCCGCCTGGTGTCGCTCGACCGGAAATACGGCCTGACCGCCCGCATCGACAGGTGGCGCGACCAGCCGGTGCAGGAGTCGGTCATCCAGGACGTGGAGACTCCGGTCGAACGAGGGGCCGAGTTCCTGGCGTTCTTCCATGACAAGGTGGGCATGACCCCGGTGTGGATGTGCCCGCTGCGGGCCTCCTCCCGCTGGCCGATCTACCCGCTGGAGCCCGGCAAGCTCTACGTCAACTTCGGTTTCTGGGGAATGGTGCCGCTGCCACGGGGTCAGTTCGACGGTTACTACAACCAGCTCATCGAGAACTCGGTGCACGAGCTGGACGGCCACAAGTCGCTCTACTCGACCTCCTTCTACGCCCGTGAGCAGTTCTGGCAGCTGTACAACGGCGATGCTTATTGGCCGGTCAAGCGGGAATACGACCCGAACGGTCGCCTGCTGGACCTGTACGAAAAGTGTGTACGGGGAAGGTGAGAGCAGATGGCGCTGGCAACCATCTTTGAGAAGATCGTCGGCACGGACGCGAACATCGCGTTCATGGCCTACGACGGCAGCAAGGCAGGACCGGACGGTGCCGACCTGGCCATCGAGGTCAAGTCCCCGATCGCGGTCGCCTACCTGGCCCAGGCACCGGGCGAACTGGGCCTGGCCAGGGCGTACATCTCCGGCCACATCGATGTGCACGGCGACATGTACGCATTGCTCGACCGCATGTGGAACATCACCACCAACGACCTGACAACGTCAGAGAAGCTGGCCGCCGTCCGCTCGCTGGGCGTCAAACCCCTGCTGATGCGCGTGCCGCCGCCCCCGCAGGAGATGCGGCAGAGCGCTCTGGCCCGGCTCGGCTCCCGCCACGCCAAGCAGCGTGACGCGGAGGCCATCCACCACCACTACGACGTCTCCAACCGCTTCTACGAGTGGGTCCTCGGGCCTTCGATGGCGTACACGTGCGCGGTCTTCCCGTCTCAGGATTCGACGCTGGAGGAGGCCCAGTACGCCAAGTTCGACCTGGTGGCCCGCAAGCTCGACCTGAAGCCCGGGATGCGCCTGCTCGACGTGGGCTGCGGCTGGGGCGGCATGGTCATGCACGCCGCCAAGCACTACGGCGTCAAGGCGCTCGGGGTGACCCTGAGCCAGCAGCAGGCCGAATGGGCTCAGCGGGCCATCGCGGAGGCGGGCCTGGAGGACCTGGCGGAAGTCCGCTTCATGGACTACCGAGACGTCCCGGAAACCGGCTTCGACGCGGTCAGCTCGATCGGCCTGACGGAGCACATAGGAAAGGCGAACGTGCCCTCCTATTTCGAGTTCCTGTACGGCAAGCTGAAGCCGGAAGGCCGGATCCTCAACCACTGCATCACCCGGCCGACCGGCAAGGAGAAGACGTTCAACAAGGGCGGCTTCATCAACCGGTACGTTTTCCCGGACGGGGAGCTGGAGTCGGTGGGCTGGCTGGTCCGGCAAATGGAGGACCTGGGCTTCGAAATCCGCCACGAGGAGAACCTCCGCGAACACTACGCGCAGACCCTCCGCTACTGGTGCGACAACCTGGACGCGAACTGGGAGGCCGCGGTCCAGGAGGTCGGCATGGGCACGGCGCGGGTGTGGGCCCTTTACATGGCAGGCTGCATAGTGGGCTTCGAACGCAACAAGGTCCAACTCCACCAGGTCCTGGGCGTAAAACTGGACGAGAGCGGCCACTCAGGCGTTCAACTCCGCCCCTCCCTCGACTGGCCCTGACCGGGTAATACGGCAACCGCTCCCGTTGCCCGATTGCAGTGTGGGCAACGGGAGCCCGGGCCAAAGGGCTTCGGAGGTGGTGCTTGTCCTCGGGGCCGCGCGCCGGTCGGTCAGCCGGCCTTCGCTGGGATCGCATGATCATGTACGAGGCGAAGCCAGGGAAGCGGCCGTGCGCGGTCCTGTCCGGCATGACCACGAGCCGCAGGGCGTGGTTGGTGCCGAACCCGGGACAGTACGGCAAGACGATCACGGCGCCGGGCCGGGATTGCTCGATCCACGAGTACGGGACGACGCGGATGCCACAGGTGACATGCACCCGGTCGAACGGCGCCCGTTCCGCGCACCCATCCGCGCCGTCCCCGACGACCAGGTTGGGGTGGATCAACAGTGGCATCACGCTGGCGGCTGGTGTCGCCGAGGGCGCGGTATCTCACTTCGTCACAGACGTGACGGCGGGAATGGTGACGGCCATCGCAGGATCCTTCGAGGGCCTAGTCGAGACCGAAGGAGTACAGTGCGATGGCCGCACACAACAGTCTGGCGCATCGGCAACGGCCGTCGAGGCAGTTTGAGACCGGGAACCCCGACTTCTGCACCAACAGCTTGTGCAGCGCTCGGCTGCGCCGTTCAGTCAGCACACAACGACTTACGTGCCGCGTCGTACAACAACTGATAGGCGCCGATCGCATCCGACTCCATCGCCAGACGGGCCGTCGCCACATGCTTTCCGGCCTGATCAAGCAGGTCTTCAGCTGGTGAATGACTTGCTGCGAAGTGTTCGTCAGATTACTGGCTGACCTCGACGGTGCGTGCGTCCCCGACGACGACAGCCGGCCGCGCTTTCCCGTCAAACCAGGCCTGGAGCGAACCGAGGGGATCAGGGGCGACGTGGGTGTCGCCCCCGGACCACCCGTTACTTCTCGTCCTTCGCCGCGACGGCGGCGGCGTGCTTGCCGCGGCTGGCGTGGTTTTCTTCCTGGTCGGCCCCTTCCTGGGGCTCAGCTGGCTGATCCTTGGGACTATGGGGCTTCGCGTGCCTGCCCACGTGCTCTCCTTTGCCTCTCAAACAGCTTAGGGTGACCGTAAGGCTACGACCCGCATACGAGCAAGCGGTTAGCCGACGGACACGCTGTGCAACTGGTGCAGGTCAAGCGGGGGCGGCGGTGCGCGGTGGGTGAGGTTCTTCAGCGGGAACCCCACCCACCGGCTCATCGCCGACCTGAACCGTTACGTGGAGAGCGGGAGGGTCAGGCCGGTCGTGGACACGGTGTTCCCGCTCGCCGACATCGCCAAGGCGCATCGGGCGCTGGATGTGGGCGGCGTTCGCGGAAACACGTCGTACGGGTCAGCCAGCGGTGCAGGCGGTTCCGTTGAGGGTGAAGGCGGCGGGTTTGGCGGTGTTCCCGTTGTGGGCGGCCTGGAATCCGAACGAGGCGGACGCGCCAGGTGCGATGGTGGCGTTGTAGGTGACGTTCCTGGCCGTGACCTGGCCGCTGGCCGGAGAGACCGTGGCGTTCCAGGCGGACGTGACCGTCTGACCGCTGGGCAGCGCGAAGGCCAGGGCCCACGAGGAGACCTGGGTGGCGCTCGTGTTGGTGATCGTCACGGCGGCCGTGAAGCCCGTGTTCCAGGTGTTCATGGTGTACGTGACCCCGCACGCGCCGGTCGGCGGAGTCGGTGACGTCGGGGGAGTCGGTGTGGTCGTGCCACCGCCGCCTCCTGACGACAGGCCGAAGAAGTCGATGACGGCGGCGGCCATCCCGCCCATCGGAAGGCTGTGTCCCACGCCCTGGATGCTGATGGCCTCGACGGGGGCGGTGGTGCCGGTGCTTCCGTACCGCGTCCTGGTCCAGTTGGACTGGGGCCGGTCGGTGAGGCTGGGCGTCTGGCTCAGTCCGTGGACGTTGGTCCACTGCTTGATCTCCTCCTGGAAGTTCGGGTAGCGCAGTGTGGTGTCCTCGGTGCCGTGCCACACCTGCATGCGCGGCCGGGCGCCGCTGTATCCGGGGTAGGCCGCGCGTACCAGGTCGCCCCACTGCTGCGGCGTCTTGGTGATCTGGCCGTTGGCGCAGGCGCTGTTCCAGCTGGAGCCGTCGGTGGTGGCGAAGCAGCCGAACGGCACGCCCATGAATGCCGCTCCCGCCTTGAACACGTCGGGGTAGTCGCCCAGCAGGACGTTGGTCATCATGCCGCCGGACGAGGCCCCGGTCACGTACGTACGGTCCGGGTCGGCGTTGTAGCGTTGCTGGACGTACCTGACCATGGAGATGATGCCCACCGGGTCGCTGCCGCCGTCGTGCCGCAGGGCCTGCGGCGAGGAGACGTCGAAGCAGGAGCCGCTCCTGGTCGCGGAGGGATAGATGACCACGAACTTGTACCGGTCGGCCAGCGAGGCGAACTCCGTCCCGGAGTAGAACGCGGGGCCGGACCCGGTGCAGTAGTGCACCGCCACCAGGACGGCGGGGCGTGCCGCGACGCCGTCGGGGACGTACAGGTGCATGCGGAGGTTGGTGGGGTTCGTGCCGAAGCCTGTCACCTCGGTCAGTTGCGCCGACGCGGCTGGTGGCGCCCTGATCAGGCCCGCGACGACCAACGTGGCCGCGGCGATCACGGCGCCTGCTATCCGGGCTTTCAGGTTCATTGCGTTCCTCTCGCCAGACATCAGGCTGAAACATTGCGAGTGTGGACAGAAACTTTCGTCCTGGCAATGTGCCTGGTGTATGCCGTTCGAGGGATGATGATTGAGCTGGGACTAGGAAGCGGTAAGGCGCTCGGGCGCATGAAAGTTTCTGCTAGAGAAGCTTCAGCACCCGTTCGGCCTGGCGTTCCAGGGCGCCGGGCGGGTTGCGGTGGGCGGTGGGCCCGTTCGGGCCGAGCATGAGGAGCCAGCCGAGCGCGATCAGCCGCCGGAACTCCCGTACGCGAGCGGCTTCCACCGGCGTCAGATCGAGCTGGGCCAGCAGCAGGTCGCTGTCGAGGTGGCCGTCGACGTGGGAGATGTGCTCGCCCACCTCGGCCAGTTCGAAGGCGCGGTCGGCGCGGCCGGAGTCCTCCCAGTCGAGGATGTGCACCTGGCCGGTGCCGGCGTCCCACAGGTAGTTGGCGAGGTTGCCGTCGGCCTGCCCGAGCACGGGCGGGAGCGGGTCGGCGACCAGCCGGTCGAGCGCCTGGCCGGCCAGCCAGGCGGTCCCGTCGGCGACGGCTCGTGCGACGCGGGGATCGTCGCCGAGGTCGGGCTTCTTGCCGGCCCAGGCGCGTACGTGTGCCAGCGCCGCGGCCGGATTCCACGCGGCGACCTGGAGCGACTCCCCGATGGGCACGCTGTGGTGGAGGCGCGTGAGGGCGGCGGCCAGCGCGCCGACCACCTCGGGGCCGGCCTGCCGGCCGCGCAGCGGGACGCCGGGCAGGCGGCTCATGACCACGGTGGGCGGGGTGGCGTCGAGGTCGGCCGTGATGGGGAGGGGGGCGAGGCCGGGGGCGTGCTCGGCCAGCAGGTTGAGCGCGGCCCATTCGCACTGCGGTTCGAGCCTGTCCCACGACCGGTACCGCTTGATCACGATTTCGTCGCGGAGGTCGATCTCGTGCGTGCTCGACTGCCGGACCGTCACGCGCCCCGCCCTTCTGCCGTGCCGTCACCTCGCCTGGCAATGGTCGAGGATAATGCCAAGATCGCGCCGCCCGATCAATCAGCCAGCTCTTCGAGAGTGCCGGCCAGGGCATCCCAGCTCTGCTCGGCATCCGGTGTACGCCCATGCGGTGACCGGAACCACTGCACGAACTCCGTCACGTCATCAAGAGCCCACCGCAACCGATAGAGCGCCAGAGCGGCAGGGTCGGGGGTACGGCCGGTGGCGTCGGCGTACCTGGCGAGGTCGTCGGGCTCCCTGGCGACCAGCCACAGGTCGCGCTCGGGCACGGCCAAGCCGACCGTGTCCCAGTCGATCAGCAGCAGCCGCTCGCCCACCCGCAGCAGGTTGCCCGGATGCGGCTCGCCGTGGGTCAGGACGGGCTCGCCCGCCTTCCCGGCCATCTCGTCGAACTCGCCCAGCCTGCGCCGCAGCATCCCCGCGTGGGCCGAGATCAGCTCCCTGGCGGGCTCGGCGAACGGCCCGCCCAGCCAGGGGAGGTCCGACTCCTGGAGGGCCTGCTCCAGCGCGGCCCGTCCCGAGAGCTCCAGCGGGCGCCGGGGAGTCGTGTACGGAGGCGGTGTGGCGTGCAGCGCGGCCAGCAGGTCGATGATCAGGCCGCGGTCGTGTGCCGGCTGCTCCTGGCCGAAATGCCCGGCGACCCCGTCCTCGAACGGAAAGACGCTCATGGCGTAACGGTGGCGGTCGAGCCTCCGGAGCGTCGTTCCGTCGAAAGCGCGCAGCGGCGCCACGACGAAGTCCAGCCTCGCCTCCTCGCGCAGGGTCGCCGCCGTGTCCAAGGCCAGCCGGAGCCCGTTGAACGCCTTCCGCCGCACGTCGGCGACCGTGACGAACCACCGCCGCCCACCCCCGTCGCCCGCGATCCAGTGGTAGTCGCCGAACCCGACCCGCGCGTAGTCGAGCGTGACGGCGTCGATCCCCCACTCGCTCAGCGCGGGTCGCAGCAGCCCTTCGTCGAACCCATCCGGCCGATCTCGCATCGGATCACGCTATCGGCCCTCGACGGCCGGCTTCACCCGGATTAACACCTCCACGGCCTGCAGCACATCGGTGACGACATGATCGGAGATCGCCCACCCAGCATCACGTGTTCCTGGCGGCGGCGACGAGTTCGTCGGTGGCGGTGCGGTAGGCCGTCGCGGCGCGCTCGAAATAGTCGAACAACGTGGCCAGCTCAGCCTCCGAATACCCCTGGAACACCTTCGCCAGCCGGTCCCTGGTCCCGGCCAGCACCTCGTCGAGCCCTTCCGGGTTCCCGGCGGACTCGACGATCACCTTGCGCCGGTCGGCGGGGTCCGGCACTCGCCGTACATATCCGCCTTTCTCCAGGCGATCGATGAGGCGCGTGGTGGCGCCGGTGGTCAACCCGGTCTGTACGGCCAGCTCGCCGGAGGTGAGCGGCCCGGTGAGGTCGAGCAGGTTGAGCGCGTAGTAGTCGGTGGCGTTGAGCCCGGCGGCCTCGGCGGCGGCCAGGCTGTTGAGCACCATCGCGCCCAGGTAACGCCGGAAGATCGCACTCGGATCGGTTGACATCCCAACTCCCCTTCCTTAATCTGATATCTGCAATTAAGCAGATAAATACTCAATGCAGACGCTGCGCAATGACAAGCTACCAGAGGGAGCGGAAATGATCAGCACTGAGACGGAACAGGCCATCAACACCCTGTTCGCCGAGTTAGAGGACTC
Source organism: Nonomuraea marmarensis (assembly GCF_043197025.1). Classification (NCBI taxonomy): domain Bacteria; kingdom Bacillati; phylum Actinomycetota; class Actinomycetes; order Streptosporangiales; family Streptosporangiaceae; genus Nonomuraea; species Nonomuraea marmarensis. The sequence goes on along the minus strand of NZ_JBICRM010000013.1, from coordinate 123,119 downwards.
CTGGAACCGGGGCGACGGCGAGGCCTACGGCGCCTGCTTCACGGCCGACGCCAGCTACACGACCTTCGTCGGCACCGTCTACCGAGGCCGCGCTGACCTCGCCGCCGGCCACCAGGCCCTGTTCGACGCGGTGCTCAAGGGCACCAGGATGTACAACGAGATCGTGGAGATCCGCTGCTACGGTCCCGACGCCGCCGTGGTTATCGGCAGGGGAGACGTGGCGAAGAAGCGGCCGAGCCGATTGTCGAAAGTGCAGACGTACACGCTGGTCCGCGAGGCCGACGGCGGGTGGCGCATCGCGTCCTTCCACAACACCCGGCGCAAGCCGCTGATGGAGGCGATCTCGTTCAGGTTCGTCCCGGCCAGTGCCCCGCGCCGATGACGAAAGGCGCGGGGAAACCGGGCCGGTTACCGGAGCTCGCGCTTGAGGATCTTGCCCGTGGCCGTCATCGGCAGGGAGTCGCGGAACTCGATGACCCGGGGGTACTTGTAGGCCGCCATGTTGTCCTTGGACCAGGCGATCAGCTCGTCCTCCGTGACCGTCGAGCCGGGCGTACGGATGATGTACGCCTTGATCTCCTCCCCGTGCGACTCGTGCGCGATCCCCACCACGGCCGCCAGTGACACGGCCTCGTGGGTCATGAGGACCTCTTCGAGCTCGCGCGGATAGACGTTGAACCCGCCGCGGATGATCATGTCCTTGGCCCGGTCGACGATGGAGTAGTAGCCGTCCGCGTCGCGCGTCGCGATGTCGCCCGTGCGGAACCAGCCGTCCCGCATGACCTCCGCCGTCGCCTCAGAACGCCCGTAGTAGCCCTTCATGATGTTGTGGCCGCGGATGGCGATCTCGCCGGGGCCCTCGCCCTCGATGGCCTTCCAGTCGCCGTCGATCAGCTTCATCTCCACGCCCCAGATCGGGGTGCCGATCGTGCCGGGCTTGGTGGGGCGGCCGAGCTGGTTGAAGCTGGCCACCGGCGACGTCTCCGACAGCCCGTACCCCTCCAGGATGCCGATCCCGAACGTCTGCTCGAAGCCCTTGAGCACCTCGACCGGCGACGACGCCCCGCCCGCCACGGCCACGCGCAGGGAGCGGGGCACCTCCGCGCCCTCCGCGTGGAGCTTGGTGAGCAGGCCCCAGTACATCGTGGGCACCCCGGCGAAGAACGTCACGTTCTCCGCGACCATGAGCGAGAGCGCCTGGGCCGGGTCGAAGCGCGGCACCAGGACGACGGTGGCGCCGCGCAGGAAACCCGTGTTCATGACGACGGTCTGGCCGAAGGAGTGGAACAGCGGCAGCACCGCGAGGTACGTGTCCCCGCCGTCGGAACGGGGGAACATCTTGTCGCTGACCATGGCGTTCACCAGCATGTTCTGGTGGCTGAGCTCGGCTCCCTTGGGCTGGCCGGTGGTGCCCGAGGTGTAGAGGATCACCGCGGTGTCGTCGGGCGCCGTCTGCACGGTCTCGAACTCGCTCGCCATCCCGCCGAGGGCGGCCCAGATCGACTCGCCGTACTCCGACTCCGTGGCTAAGGGGGTGGCGGGGAGCACGAAGAAGTGCTCGCAGCCCGGCGCCGCCTCGAACCCCGCCTTGCCGCGCTCGCCCAGCGGCAGCTCCGGCGTGCCCTCGAAGCAGAACAGCGCCTTGGCGTCGCTGTCGTCGAGGTGGTACGCGATCTCCCGCGACTGCAGCAGCACGTTGAGCGGCACCACCGTCGCGCCGGCCTTGAGGATGCCGAAGTAGACGAACGGGAAGTACGGCAGGTTCGGGCACGCCAGCGCGACCTTGTCTCCCTTGCCGATGCCGCGCGTCACCAGCAAGTTCGCCACCTGGTTGGCTACTGTGTCGATCATGGAGTACGGCAGCCGCATGTCGCCGAAGACGATGGCGGTGCCGTCGGGGGTGTTCCTGGCGCTGTCCTCCAGGACGATCGACAGATTGAGCATGACGCCTTCCTCCTCTGAGCGGGCTTCGGCGCCATCCTCGCAGGAGTCCATACCGACCGGTAGGGGCAAAATCCGCACCCTGCTGTGGTCCGCTGAACGCGGCCCACAGTAGGTAACAAAGGTTACAAGTGGATATGGACGCGCTCGCGGGCCTGGAGTAAGCAAGTAGCAAATTTACTCACCCCTTGGAGGGGTCATGGAGTACGACTACGTGATCGTCGGGGCCGGATCCGCGGGGTGTGTACTGGCCAACAGGCTCTCGGCCGATCCGGGGGTCTCGGTGGCACTGGTGGAGGCGGGCGGGCAGGACGACAAGCTCGAGATCCGCATGCCGGCGGGCTTCGCCAAGCTGTTCAAAACGGACTACGACTGGAACTACGCCACGGCCAAGCAGAGCGAGATGTCCGGCCGCGAGCTCTACTGGCCTAGGGGCCGCGTGATCGGCGGCTCGTCCTCGCTCAACGCCCAGATGTGGGTACGCGGCGGCCAGCGGGACTACGACCAGTGGGGCATCCCCGGCTGGTCGTACGATGAGGTCCTGCCGTACTTCACCAGGGCCGAGAACCGCGTCGGCAGCAACCAGGACGGCGTCTACGGCACCTCGGGCCCGCTCTACATCTCCGAGTTGCGCAGCCCCAACGTCACCACCGCCGCGTTCCTCAGGGCCTGCGAGGAACTCGGCTTCGCCCGGCTCGGCGAGCTGAACGGGCGCTCCAACGAGGGCTGCAGCCCCACCCCCGTCACGCAGAGCCGTGGCCGCAGGTGGAGCTCGGCCGACGCCTACCTGCGCCCGGCCAAGGCCAGGCCCAACCTCGAGGTGATCACCGGGGCGACCGTGGACCGGGTGACATTCGAGGGCAGGCGCGCGACGGGGATCGAGCACAGCGGGGGCGCGCAGGTCAGGGCCAGGCGCGAGGTCATCCTGTCCGCCGGAGCGATCGGGTCGCCGTACCTGCTCATGCGCTCCGGCGTGGGCGCGCCCGGCGAGCTGCGCGACGCGGGGATCGCGATCGTGCACGAGCTGCCCGAGGTCGGCAAGAACCTCCAGGACCATCTCTCGACCGGCGTGTACGTCGAGTGCAAGCAACCGGTGACGCTGACCAAGGCCGAGTCGATCGGGAACCTGCTGCGCTACATCGTCCTGCGCTCCGGCATGCTCACCACGAACGTGGGCGAGGCGGTCGCGTTCATCAGGACCTCGGCCGAGGAGCCCGCGCCGGACGTCGAGCTGATCTTCGCTCCAGGCCCGTTCATCGACCACGGGCTCACCCCGCCGACGGGTCACGGGCTCACCGTCGGGGTCGTGCTGCTGCAGCCGGAGAGCCGGGGCAGGATCGGGCTCAGCGGCAGGGACGTGGTCATCGACCCCGGCTACCTGGCCGCGGAAGGCGACGTCAAGCGGCTGGTCGCGGGGCTGAAGACGGCCAAGCAGGTGTTCGCGACGGCCGCGATGAAGCCGTACGCGGGCGGGCCGATGGCGCCGTACTGGGCGCCGGAGAGCGACGACGAGCTCGCCCAGTGGATACGCGAGCGCGGCGAGACCCTCTACCACCCGGCGGGCACCTGTCGCATGGGCGTCGACGACGCCTCGGTGGTGGATCCGGCGTTACGGGTACGCGGCGTCGAAGGGCTCCGAGTCGTGGACGTGTCGATCATGCCGACGCTGAACCGCGGCCACACCCACGCCCCCGCCATCATGATCGGCGAGAAGGGGGCCGATCTGATCGGGAGCTCTTGACGTAAGTGGGCACTTGCAGAAGGCTTGGATGGTATGACGCTGTCCACGGACCTGGACCTGTCGCAGATCCCATTCTGGGGATTGCCGCAGGCCGAGCGCATGGAGGCCTTCCGTAAGCTGCGCCGGCTGGAGCGCCCGGTGTTCGTGCCGGAGCAGACGGTGCCGTTCGTCGGGGGCGGTCCCGGCTTCTACGCCCTCGTCCGCCACGCCGACGTGACCGAGGCCAGCAGGAACGCGGCCGTGTTCAGCAGCGAGCCGTGCTCCAACAGCATCCCCGACATGCCACGCTGGCTGAGCGTCTACTTCGGCTCCATGATCAACATGGACGATCCGCGGCACGCCAGGTTACGGCGGATCGTCTCCAGGGCGTTCACGCCGCGCATCTTGGCGAAGATGGAGGAGGACCTGGCCACGGCGACGGCGGAGATCGTGGATCGGGCGATCGAGGAGGGGCCGGGCGACTTCGTGGCCCAGGTCGCCGCAAGACTCCCCGTACGGGTCATCTGCGACATGATGGGGATTCCGCCGAAATTTCATGACATGGTGTTGCGGCGGACCAACGTCATCCTCGGCAACGCCGACCCCGAGTACACCGGCATCGACCCGAACTTCAGCCGCGTCAACGTCGCCCGCGGCCTGGCCAAGCTGCTGCGCGCCGGGTTCTCGCTCAACCGGCTGGCCGCCCGCCTCGGCGACGAGCGCCGCAAGCGGCCCACGGGCGACCTGGTGAGCCTGCTGGTCAACGGCGACGAACGGCTCACCTCACAGGAGCTGGGCTCGTTCTTCATCCTGCTGGTGGTGGCGGGCAGCGAGACCACCCGCAACGCGGTCGCGTACGGGCTCAAGCTCTTCACCGACCACCCGGACCAGCGGGAGCTGCTGCTGGGCGACTTCGACCGGCACATCGTCACGGCCTGCGATGAGATCGTCCGGTACGCCACGCCGGTGATCCAGTTCCGCCGCACGCTCACGCGGGATCATGAGCTGAACGGCACCGCGTACCAGAAGGGTGACAAGGTGTTGCTCTTCTACAACTCGGCCAACCGCGACGAGGCCGTCTTCACCGACCCGGACATGTTCGACATCACCCGCGACCCCAACCCGCATGTCGGCTTCGGCGGCCCGGGACCGCACTACTGCCTGGGCGCCCACCTGGCACGCAGGGAGATGACCGTGATGTACCGCGAGTTGTTCACCCGGCTGCCGGACATCAGGGCCGTGGGCGAGCCCGACTTCCTGCTGTCCAACTTCATCAACGGCGTCAAGCACCTGCGCTACGCGTTCTGACCCACACCGCCAGCGGCGCGTACGCGTCCATCCCGTCTCATCGAGAGGGCCTCGAAGTAGTGGTATTCCTGGGGCGGGCCGAATGCTAGGTTTCGCAGTCATGGAGATCAGGACTATCCACGCCAATGGGGTGGAGTTCGCGTATCTGACGGTGGGCGAGGGGCCGCTGGCCTTGTGCCTGCACGGCTTCCCCGACACCGCCCACACCTGGCGGCACCTGATGCCCGCGCTGGCCGAGCGCGGCTACCGCGCGGTTGCGCCGTTCATGCGCGGCTACGCGCCCACCGAGATCCCCGCCGACGGCGCGTACGAGGCCGCCGCGCTGGTCGCCGACGTCCGCGCCCTGCACGAGGAGCTCGGCGGCGACGCGGACGCGGTCGTCATCGGTCACGACTGGGGCGCCTACCCCGTCTACCACACCGCCTCCCGCTTCCGCCGCGCCGTGGCGCTCGCGGTGCCGCCGACCGGGGCGCTCGCCGGTGGCTTCCTGGAGTACGAGCAGCTCAAGCGCTCGTTCTACGTCTTCCTCTTCCAGACCGCCGTCGCCGAGGCGGCCGCCGCCCGGCCCGGCTTCCTGGAGAACCTCTGGCACGACTGGTCGCCCGGATACGACGCGAGCGAGGATCTGGAGTTCGTCCGGCGCAGCATCGGCGAGCCCGCCAACCTGAGCGCGGCCATCGGCTACTACCGGGCCATGCTCGGCACCACGCCGCCGTCGGGCCGCTACCCGGCCGTCGAGCCCGGGGTCACGGGCCCGGTCCTCTACCTGCACGGGGCCCAGGACGGCTGCCTGGGCGCCGAGCTGGTCAAGGACGCGCTGAGCCACCTGCCCGCGGGCTCGCGGACCGAACAGGTGGCGGGCGCGGGACACTTCCTCCACCTCGAACGGCCCGGCGAGGTCAACCGGCTCATTCTGGACTGGCTCGGCCCGGCCTCCTGACGTTCGATTTCCGCAGCACCGCGATCACCGGGTGCTGGCCCGACAAGCTCACCCGGACCGCCTCCTCCACCACGAACCCGTGCGGGATCCCGTCGTGGACCAGCGCCACGGCCAGCCCGTCGGCGGCCAGCACCCGCCGCACCTCCCGCCACAACAGGCCGCCGTCCCGGGCGAGCAGCCCTCGCGGCGGCACCTGGCGTCCCCAGGGCGGGTTGACGAGCACCCGGTCCGCCGTGCCGCCAGCGACGGGGATCCGGCCGGCGTCCGCCACGGCCCACCCGAAGGGGCTTTCAACCGCGCCGGCGCCCGCGTGAGCCGTCCGCACGCCGGCGGTGCGCGCGTTGGCGGCGGCGGCTTCGAGCGCGGCCGGGTCGTGGTCGAAGCCCACCAGCCGCAGGTGGGGTGCCAATGCGTGGGCCTCGATCAGCGTGGTGCCCGCGCCGCAGCACGGGTCGAGCACTGTGCGCGCGCCCCCGAGCCGGGCCAGTTCGGCCATGGCGGCGGCCACCGGCGGGTGCAGCGTGCCCCGGATCGAGGCCGTCTTGTACGACCGGCGGTGCAGCGGCCGGTCGGCCAGCCGCACCGCGATGACCGCCTGGTCGCCCTCGATCGTGACCCGCCACGACATCGCCCCCTGCGGCGGCCGCACCCCGTCCCTCCTGGAGTGGTACGGCTGCCGCAACGGCCGGGCCAGCTCGGCCCCGACCGCGTCCTCGATCTCGAACCTGGTGTAGTTGCGCCGCCCGACGAACGACGCCGACACCTCCAGCCCGTCGCCGGACCTCGCCGACCGCCCCACGCCGGATTTCGCCGGCCCGCCCGCGCCCGACCTCGCCAAGAGACCTACGTCGAGCTCCCGGGCAGCTCTGGCCAGGCGGCGCAGGGCTGAGCGGCCGTGGCCGACCCCGTCCACCACGGCGGCTGCCAGCAGCACGTCGTCCGCCGTGCGCAGCCCCAGCAAGTCGGCCCCGGACGAGGCCTCGAACCAGACCTCGCGATGGCGCACCCCACGCACCACACCGAGCCTGGAACGCCGAATCTCCGTGGCCACCAGGGGCTCGATGCCATGCACCGCCCTGGCCACGGCAAAGGTATGCACGTGTCCTTCTCCCACGTCGCGACCCGGGACGGCGGTCGCAGCCGTCCCGCATCGCCGGCGGTGGGTCGTCCGCGACCCGCCGGCGGGTCGCTAACGCAGGAAGAAGAAGGTCATGAAGCACACCCTAGGGCCCGCCAGACGGCACGAGCCACAGGTTTTCCGAGCACGTACGTACGGTGTACGTAACAACCATTGACGTAAGTGGGCTGCTTTTCGAATGATGGCTTCATGAGCGTTCTTGACTTCGACCTGTCCGACCGTGACTTCTGGGCCAGGCCCATGGACGAGCGCGAGGAGGCGTTCGACCGGTTGCGATCGCGTGCGACCCCGTCCTTCTTCGAGGAGCCGGAGGTTTCCTTCGCGCCCAAGGGCCCGGGCTACTACGCGCTGGTCAAGCACGCCGACATCCTCGAGGCCAGCCGCAACCCCGAGGTGTTCTGCTCAGGCGACGGCGGTGCGACGAACATCCCGGACATGCCCGCCGAGTTCGCCGAATACTTCGGCTCGATGATCAACATGGACGACCCGCGCCACGCCAGGCTGCGCAGGATCGTCTCCCGCGCGTTCACGCCCAAGATGATCAAGCAGTTCGAGGCGGACGTGGAGACGGCGGCCGTCGGCATCGTGGACGACCTCCTGGCCAAGGGGCCGGGCTGCGACTTCGTGACCGAGGTCGCCGCGCGGCTCCCGCTGAAGATCATCTGCGACATGATGGGCATCCCCGAGAGCGACTACCAGTTCGTCTTCGAGCGCTCCAACGTCATCCTCGGCGGCTTCGACACCGAATACGCCGGCGACGACCCCGACCAGATGGTCGAACGCTTGCTCAACGCGGGCATGGACCTGCAGCGGCTGGTGCAGGACCTGGCCGCCCACCGCGCCGGCAACCCCACGAACGACCTGACGTCATCCCTGGTCAACGCCAACATCGACGGCGAGAGGCTGACGTCGCAGGAGCTGGGCTCGTTCTTCATCCTGCTGGTCGTGGCGGGCAACGAGACCACGCGGAACGCCATCTCGTACGGCCTGCGCCTGCTCACCGAGAACCCCGGCCAGCGCGCCGTGTGGCTGGAGGACATCGACGGGCGCGCGCCGGGGGCCGTGGAGGAGATCGTCCGGCTGGCCTCTCCGGTGAACTTCATGCGCCGCAAGGTCACCAGGGACTTCGAGATGAACGGGCAGCTCTACCGCAAGGGCGAGAAGGCGGTCCTGTTCTACTGGGCCGCGAACCGGGACGGGGCCGTGTTCGCCGACCCGTACCGCTTCGACATCACCCGCAACCCCAACCCCCACGTCGGGTACGGCGGCCCGGGCCCGCACTTCTGCCTGGGCGCCCATCTGGCCAGGCGGGAGATCACGGTGATGTTCCGCGAGCTGCTGCGCCGCGTGCCGAACATCGAGGGCGGCAAGCCCGACCGCCTGCACTCCGCCTTCATCAACGGCATCAAGCACATGGAGTGCGCCTTCTAGCCGCCCTTAGGACTGCGCGGTGAGCTTGAGCTGGTTCATCACCGTGCGGATGTCGGGCATGAGCTGCTTGCTCTCCGACGGGATCGACATGTACACGATGGCCGGGACCTGGGCGCCGGTGTTCACGGCCATCGTGACGATCGTGGCCTTGTCGGTGCCCGACGTCAGCGAGTACGCGATCAGCCGCCCCGTCGAGTCGCCCACCTTGATGGGCTGCTGGGCGATCTTGCGTACCTTGTTGTCCGCCGGGAAGAAGCGCTTGCGGGCGGTCAGCACCACCTGCTTGATGACCGGCTCCAGGTTGTCCTGCTCGTAGTACGAGGCCAGCTTGGGCGACAGCGGGCCCGACAGGAGCTGGGCGAACTTCTCCGGCGCGACCTGGACGTACTGGCGGGTGTCGAAGCCGTAGGTGGCCTTGACCGTGGCGCGCTGGTCGAGTTGCCAGGTGCCGCCCAGCCGCGGGACCGAGATGCCGGCGGCGGCGTCCGGGACCCGGCCGACGACCGGAGCGGCCTTGCCCGGGTATTTCGGCAGCGGGCCGATCGAGGTCGAGGTCCTGGTGGCGCTCGGCTTCTGCGAGGCGGTGGAGTTGCCCTCGGCGGCGTTCGAGCTCGTGGGGTCGTCACTCGCCAGCGGCCCGGCCAGGAACGCCCACAGCAGCGCGGCCACCAGCGCGATCGCCACCGAGCCGCCGAGCGCGTAGATCCAGATGGGCTTGCCCCGCTCCTCGTCGTCCAAGGAGTCCTGGTCGTCCATGGCCTGGTAGTTGTCGCCGAAGACGGTGTTCCAGAGCTCCTGCTGGCGCTCGGGCGGCGGGGTGCGGGAGCCGCTGACCTGGCCCGCGGTCACGAACGGGCGGTCGGGGTCGGAGGGGTCGCGGCTCAGGTTCGAGCCGGGGCGGGGGCCCTGGTCCTCGGCCGGGAGCGCGCCGGTGTGGGCGGACTCCATGGGGGTGGAGGGCACGGCGCGGTCGTTGAGCAGGTTCTCCGAGTGCTGGTTGTAGGCGGTCGTTCGCTCGCCGGACGGGTGGGCCTGGGGCGGCTGCTGCGGCCCGGACGGCGGGCCCTGCGGCGGGGCGTCGAGCGGGGTGGACTGGTTGTACATGACCGTGTGCTCGGCGGAGTCTCCCGGATGGCGCTCGGCCTGCGGCCAAGGGGCGGGGGAGGCGAGGTTCGACCAGGCGTCGGGGGAGGGCGGCGGCGGTTGCGACCACGCGGGGACCGGGTCGGGGACCGACGGCGGCTCGGGCCGGGCGGAGTGCCGCGCGCTGCCCTGCGGCGACGCTTCCGGCCAGGAGACGGGTACGTCCTGCGCGGACGTGTCGGGCCACGACGTCGGTACGTCCTGACGGGGCGTGTCGGGCCACCCGGCGTCCTGACGGGGTGCGTCCACCCGCCCGGCGTCCTGACGGGATGCGTCGGGCCATCCGGCGTCCTGGCGAGGCGCCTCCGGCCAGGAGGGCGCGGCGTTCTGCGGCTGCGCATCTGGCCACGGTCCCTGCGGTGAGGTGTCCGGCCACGAAGACGGTCCGGCGGTGCCTTGCGGCGGCCACGACGAGGGCCCGGCGGTGCTTTGTGGTGGCGTTTCCGGCCACGAAGAGGGTCCCTGCTGTGGCGTGTCCGGCCAGGAGGAAGGGCCCGCGGCGTCGTGCTGCGGGGAATCGGGCCTGGAGTGGCGGGACGGCTCGGGCCAGGAGTCGTCCTTGCGCGGTGGCTCGGGCCAGGAGGGCTCCTGGTGGCCGGAGTGCCTGGGGGCTTCTGGCCAGGACTGCGGCAGGTGTGGTCCGGAATTCTCCGCTGCCATTGCTGCCGGCCCTCCCGAGGTTGTGTCCGGATATCCCGTTATATCCGGATTTGACGTACCAGGCATGATCTCATGGGATTTTCCAGGAGATGCTGGTGGTTCCGCAGCGAAACGAGCGAAGCCATGAGGATCGGTCGGCGGATCCTGCAGCGGCAGGTCGGCCTCCGGTCGATCAGGCTCAGCTGGGTACACCACGGCGACAAGGCTATTCTTGTGGGACGAATGAGGTCACAACGGATACATCACCATCAGGTCTCGCTGGACCTGAAGGGTCCATTGTGCCCGTGGACCTCGATCGAGTATCTGCATTCAGCCGAAGACGTGCGCTACGCTTGATACGTGCGTTCCGCGACCCTGCTTCTTAGCGGGCCGCGACGGCCCTAGAAGGTTCTCGCCGTCGCGGCTCCACCCCTCGTTGTGTGCGCGAGGGGTTTTCTTATGGGTCCGAGTCAAGCCAGAAGGACAGTAGCCGTGAGTGAGTACGATCCGCAGGCGCTGCAGGCCAAGTGGCAGCAGCGATGGGAGGAGCAGGACACCTATCGCGCGAGCGAGGACGCCGACGACCCCCGGGAGCGGCGCTACATGCTCGACATGTTCCCCTACCCGTCGGGCGACCTGCACATGGGGCATGGCGAGGTGTTCGCCATCGCCGACGTCATCGCGCGCTACTGGATGCAGCAGGGCTACAACGTCCTGCACCCGATCGGCTGGGACTCCTTCGGCCTGCCCGCGGAGAACGCCGCGATCAAGCGCAACGCCCACCCGGCCGAGTGGACCTACGCCAACATCGAGACGCAGGCCACCTCGTTCAAGCGCTACGGCATCTCCTTCGACTGGTCGCGCCGCCTGCACACCAGCGACCCCGACTACTACCGGTGGAACCAGTGGCTGTTCAACCGGTTCTTCGAGCGGGGCCTGGCCTACCGCAAGGGCGGCCTGGTCAACTGGTGCCCCAACGACCAGACCGTGCTGGCCAACGAGCAGGTCGTGGCGGGCAAGTGCGAGCGCTGCGGCGCCGACGTCATCCGCCGCGAGCTGACGCAGTGGTACTTCAAGATCACTGACTATGCGCAGCGCCTGCTGGACGACATGGAGGAGCTGAACGGCTGGCCGGAGCGGCTGCTGACCATGCAGCGCAACTGGATCGGCCGCTCCGAGGGCGCCGACGTGCTGTTCGAGATCGAGGGGCGCGAGGAGCCGGTCCACGTCTACACCACGCGGCCCGACACCCTGTTCGGCGCCACGTTCTTTGTGGTCGCCGTGGACGCCGCGCTGGCCGACGAGATCGTCACCGACGAGCACCGCGCCGAGTTCGAGGCCTACCGTGCCGAGGTCGCCAAGCTGAGCGACATCGAGCGGCTGTCCACCGACAAGGAGAAGACCGGCGTCTTCCTGGGCCGCTACGCGATCAACCCGGTCAACGGCGAGCGCATCCCGGTCTGGGCGGCCGACTACGTGTTGTCCGACTACGGCCACGGCGCCATCATGGCGGTGCCCGCCCACGACCAGCGCGACCTGGACTTCGCGGTGAAGTTCGGGCTGCCGGTCAAGGTCGTCGTGCACACCGGGCTGGCCGATCCCGGCGAGACCGGCGAGGCCACGCCCGGCGAGGGCACGCTGGTCAACTCCGGGCCGCTGGACTGCCTGAGCAAGACCGAGGCCATCGCCAAGATCATCGAGGTTCTGGAGGTCGAGGGCAGGGGCACGGGCGCGATCAACTTCCGGCTGCGCGACTGGCTGCTGTCCAGGCAGCGGTTCTGGGGCACGCCGATCCCGATCATCCACTGCCCCGACTGCGGTGAGGTGCCCGTCCCCGACGAGCAGCTGCCGGTCACGCTGCCCGACCTGCGCGGCGACGCGCTGGCGCCCAAGGGCGTCTCCCCGCTGGCCAGCGCCACCGAGTGGGTCAACGTCGAGTGCCCCAAGTGCGGCGGCGCGGCCAAGCGCGACACCGACACGATGGACACCTTCGTCGACTCGTCCTGGTACTTCCTGCGTTACTGCTCGCCCGGCTACACCGAGGGCCCGTTCGACGTCGAGCAGGTGCGCAAGTGGGGCCCGATCGACCAGTACGTCGGCGGCATCGAGCACGCGGTGCTGCACCTGCTGTATTCACGGTTCTTCACCAAGGTCCTGCACGACATGGGCATGGTCGACTTCACCGAGCCGTTCCTGCGCATGCTGAACCAGGGGCAGGTGATCAACGGCGGCAAGGCCATGTCGAAGTCCCTCGGCAACGGCGTGGACCTGGGCCAGCAGATCGACGACTTCGGAGTCGACGCCGTACGCCTGACCATGGTGTTCGCCGGGCCGCCGGAGGACGACATCGACTGGGCGGACCTGTCGCCCGCCTCTTCGCAGAAGTTCCTGGCCCGCGCGCTGCGCGTGATGTCGGAGGCGGCCGGCGAGCCCGGCGTGCCGTTCGAGCGCGGCGAGGTCAAGCTGCGCAAGGTCACGCACCACACGATCGACGAGGTCACCAAGCTGGTCGAGTCCCACCGCTTCAACGTGGCGGTGGCCCGCATGATGGAGCTGACCACGGCGACGCGCAGGGCCATCGACTCCGGTCCCGGTGCCGGTGACCCCGCCGTGCGCGAGGCCGCGGAGACGCTGGCGATCATGTTGTCGCTGGTGGCCCCCTACACCGCCGAGGAGGGCTGGGAGCGGCTGGGCCGCACCGGGTCCGTCGCGTTCGCCGGGTGGCCGGTGGCCGAGCCGGAGCTGCTGGTGCAGGAGTCGGTCACCTGCGTGGTGCAGGTGGCGGGCAAGGTGCGCGACCGGCTGGAGGTCTCGCCCGACATCTCCGAGGATGACCTGCGGGCGCTGGCCCTGGCCTCGGAGAAGGTGGCGCCCTACCTGACGAACGCGCCCCGCAAGGTGATCGTCAGGGCGCCGAAGCTGGTCAACATCGTCCCGTAGCTAGAGGTTGCGCAGAGCCGGCAGCAGCTCCTTCTCCGCCCAGTCGAAGAACGGCTGCTGCTGGTCGTGGCCGATCTGGACGAGTGCCACGTGCGTGTACCCGGCGTCGGTGAACTTCCTGAGCCCCGCCACGACCGCGTCCACGTCGTTGCCGCACGGCACGTTCCTGGCCACGTCATCGGGGCGGACCGTGCCGGTCGCGGCCGCGAAGTTCACCGGTGAGGGCAGCTCGGCCATGACCTTCCAGCCGCCGCAGGCCGCCCAGCTCCACAGCTTGTGCGCCCGCTCCTTGGCGGCCTCCGGGTCGGTGTCGTACGCGATCGGGAGCTGGCCGTAGACCGGCTTGCCCTGGCCGCCGGCCGCGTTGAACAGCTTGACCACCTCCGGCATCGGCTCGTTGACGACCAGGACGTCGGCGTACTCGGCGGCGATCTCCGCCGACTGGCCGCCGGAGGCGGCGATGCCGATCGGGACCGGCTCGTCCGGCAGGTCGTAGAGCTTGGCCGAGTCCACGTCGTAGAACTCGCCCTGGTGGGTGATGTACTCGCCGCTGAACAGCTCCCTGATGATCTGCACCGCCTCGGCGAACATCCGGTGCCTGGTGTCGACGGGCGGCCATCCCTCACCGATGACGTGCTCGTTCAGGTTCTCGCCCGCACCGAGGCCGAGCGTGAACCTGCCCCCGCTCAGCACCCCCATCGTGGCCGCCTTCTGCGCCACCACGGCCGGGTGATAACGCATGATGGGGCACGTCACGTACGTCATGAGCGGCAGCCGCTGGGTGACCTGGGCCGCGGCGCCGAGCACCGACCAGCAGTAGGGTGAGTGCCCCATCTCCTCGACCCACGGGAAGTAGTGGTCGGAGATGACCGCGTAGTCGAAGCCGACGCGCTCGGCCGTCGCGGCGTAGTCGACCAGCTCGCGCGCCGGGGTCTGCTCGGACATCAGGGTGTAGCCGATTTGCACCATGCGGTCGGGGCTACCCGGGTGTGTCCGGATTAGCGTCCAGGGAGTGGAGATCCTCGATGGCGAGCTCCGCCGGCCCTCGCCCGGCTTGACCGTTCGAAGGACAGCACAGGTGGGCTGGGCGGAGAATTCTTGGGCTGACCTTGGCATTTAGCATTAGTGTGCACCTGTGACAAATGGCGCATACCTGAGATATCCGCACCTGCACGGTGACCTGGTCACCTTCGTCGCCGACGACGATGTCTGGCTGGCTCCGCTGACCGGCGGGAGGGCCTGGCGGTTCACCGCGGACCGCGTACCGGTGTCTCATCCGAGGTTCTCGCCCGACGGCACCCGCATCGCGTGGAGCGGCGGCAGAGAGGGCGCGCCGGAGGTGTTCGCGGCCGAGATCGACGGGCCCGAGGGGGAGCGGCTGACCTACTGGGGCAGCGCCACGACCGGCGTGCGCGGGTGGACCGGCGAGGGGGACGTGCTCGCGATCACCTCGGCGGGGCAGAGCGAGCGCAGCAGGAACTGGGCCTACGCGGTGCCGCTCGACGGCGGCCCGGCCACCCGCCTGCCGTACGGGTGGGTCAGTGACGTCGCCGTCAGTGGCGCCAAGGTCGCCACCGTGTCGGCGTTGTGGCGCGAACCGTCGCAGTGGAAGCGGTACCGGGGCGGCACGGCGGGCAAGATCTGGGTCGACGCCGGCGGGGACGGGGAGTTCACCAGGCTGTTCGCCGACAGCACGGCCCAGTACTGGTCGGTCAGCTGGGTGGGGGACCGGATCGTGTTCCTGGCCGACATCGACGGCATCGGGAACGTGTACTCCGCCCTGCCCGACGGGTCCGACCTGCGCCGGCACAGCTCCCATGCGGAGTTCTACGCCCGTCACGCGGCCGGCGACGGGGAGCGGGTGATCTACGGTCACGCCGGGGATCTGTGGTTGCTGGAGAGCCTGGACGCGGAGCCGTACCGGCTGGACGTGCGGCTCGGCGGGCCGCGTCCCGGGCGGGCCAGGCGGCCCGCGCCCACGCGGGTCGGCTCGTACTCGCCGGACACGACCGGGCGAGCCAGCGCGGTGGAGATCCGCGGGACCGCGCACTGGGTGACCCACCGCGACGGGCCCGCGGGCGCGTTGCGGGTGCAGGCGGGCGTCCGGGTACGCCTGCCGCGCGCGCTCGACGCGGACGGGAAGGCCGTGTGGGTGTCCGACGCCAGCGGGGAGGACGGGCTGGAGATCGGCACGCCCGGCGGCGAGGTCAGGACGCTGGCCGCCGGGCAACTCGGGCGGGTGCTCGAACTGGAGGCATCGCCCGACGGCAAGCACGTGGCAGTGGCCACGCATGACGGGCGGCTGCTGGTGGTCGACCTCGAGTCCGGAAATATCCGGGAACTGGATCGGACCACGCAGGGGGACGTCAGCGGGCTGACGTTCTCGCCCGACTCGGGCTGGCTGGCCTGGGAACATCCGCATCACGAACCGCTGTCGCAGATCAAGATGGGGCGGGTGGACGGTACGTCGGTGATCGACGTGACGCCGGTGCGGTTCGCCGACTACGACCCGGTGTTCAGCAAGGACGGGAAACATCTGGCATTCCTGTCGGTGCGCACGTTCGATCCCGTTTACGACGCGCACGTCTTCGACCTGTCGTTCCCTGCCGGGTGCAAGCCGTACATCGTGCCTCTGCAGGCCGCCACGCCGTCGCCGTTCGACCCCTCGTTGCAGGGGCGCGGGTTCAACGGCGAGGACGACAAGCCCGGCAAGGAGGAGAAGAAGGACGACGCGCCGCCGCGTACCGAGGTCGATCCCGAGGGGCTCGCCTCGCGGGTCGTGCCGGTGCCGGTGCCCGCCGGGCGGTATCACAACCTGCGTACCGCGAAGGACGCGCTGTTGTGGCTGCGCTACCCGCTCGCGGGGCAACTCGGCGACGGGACCGAGTCCACGAACGAGATCGTGCTGGAACGCTACGACCTCAAGAAGCGCGCCAAGACCGAGCTGGGCAGGGAGGTGCGCTCGTTCGAGGTCAGCGGCGACGGCACCAGGCTCGTCACCAACGGCAAGAACGGCCTGCAGACCCGCGCCGCCGGGGAGGGCGACGAGGTCGTCACCATCGACCTCGACCGGATCACCGTGCAGCTCGACCCGGTCGCCGAGTGGCGGCAGGGCTTCCGCGAGGCGGGGCGGCTCATGCGCGACCACTTCTGGCGCGAGGACATGAACGGCGTCGACTGGCAGGCCGTGCTCGACCGCTACGAACCGCTGGTCGAACGCATCGGCGCCCATTCCGAGCTGATCGACGTGCTCTGGGAGACGCAGGGCGAGCTGGGCACCTCACACGCCTACGCCTACGGCAACGGCGGCGGCTACGACCCCCGGCGCCGCCAGGGCCTGCTCGGCGCCGACCTCTCGCGTGACGCCGACGGGGTGTGGCGGGTCACGCGCATCCTGCCCGGCGAGTCCTCCGACCACGCCGCCCGCTCGCCGCTCCTCGCGCCCGGCGTGGCCGTCCGTCCGGGCGACGCGATCGTCGCGGTGGGCGGGCGTCCGGTGGATCCGGTACGCGGCCCCCTCGCCCTCCTCGCCGGCACCGCCAACCAGCCGATCGAGCTGACCGTGCGGCCCGCCGCCGGTGGGGACCCGCGCCGGGTCGTGGTCAGCCCGATCGCGGACGAGTCGCAGCTGCGCTACCACGACTGGGTGGAGAGTCGCCGGGCCCACGTCAGGGAGGCGTCCGGCGGCAGGCTCGGATACCTGCACGTGCCCGACATGGTGGCTTCCGGGTGGGCGCAGTTCCATCGGGACCTGCGTACCGAGATGGCTTATGACGGGCTGGTCGTGGACGTGCGGGAGAACGGCGGCGGGCACCTGTCTGAGCTGGTGCTGGAGAAGCTGTCCCGCAAGGTCACCGGGTGGGCGCGGGCGCGCGGGTACGAGCCGATGCGGTATCCGGAGGACTCACCTCGGGGGCCGATCGTGACGATCACCGACGAGTTCGCGGCCTCCGACGGTGACATCGTGAGCGCCGGGATCAAGAACCGTGGCATCGGGCCGCTGGTGGGGACCCGGACGTGGGGCGGGGTGATCGGGATCGACTCGCGGTATTCGCTGGTGGACGGGACCCGGGTCACGCAGCCTCGGTACTCGTTCTGGATCGACGGGCAGGGGTGGGGGGTGGAGAACCACGGGGTGGAGCCGGACATCGAAGTGGTGATCACACCGCAGGACCGGGTGGCGGGGCGGGATCCGCAACTGGAGAAGGCGATCGAGCTGGCTCTGGCCGCCCTTGAGGAGCACCCGGCCGCGACTCCGCCCGACCTGCCGCCGCTGCCCTGACACTGGCTCGCGTCCGTCTGGTCGCCATCCTGGCGCGCGTCGCTGACGGCGCGTGCCAGCTCACCACGGCGGCTACGACGTCCACTCCGGACCATGGCCGTTCGGCCGAAGGACGGTGCGGCGAGGATGACCGCCTGGCCTGGGTGGTGTCGTACCCCGTGCATGTATGTGTTTTTGGCGCGCGCCGGAACGCGGCGCGACGCATGACGCGCGCCCGAGTGGCCGTCGGTTACGACGTCCGATTACAACCGGCGGAGGACTGCTACGACCTTGCCCAGGACGCTGGCCTCGTCGCCGGGGATGGGCTCGTAGTTGGCGTTGTGCGGGACGAGCCAGACGTGGCCGTCCTTGCGCTTGAAGGTCTTGACGGTGGCCTCGCCCTCGATCATGGCGGCCACGATGTCGCCGCTCTCCGCCACCGGCTGCTGGCGGACGACCA
The DNA here is from genome assembly GCF_043197025.1 of Nonomuraea marmarensis. Taxonomy (NCBI): domain Bacteria; kingdom Bacillati; phylum Actinomycetota; class Actinomycetes; order Streptosporangiales; family Streptosporangiaceae; genus Nonomuraea; species Nonomuraea marmarensis. The sequence continues at coordinate 105,198 of NZ_JBICRM010000013.1, read as the reverse complement.
CCCAGTCGCCGTCGGCGATGGCGGCCTCGATCATCGAGTCACCGGTGACCTGCAGGAGGAACAGCGTGCCCTCGCCGACGAGCTGCTTGGGCAGCGCGAAGACGTCCTCGACGCTCTCCTCGGCGAGGATCGGGCCACCGGCGGCGATGCGGCCGACGAGCGGCACGTAGGCGGCCGTGGGGCGGCTGATCGTGGGCTCGTCGTCGCTGGCGTCGGGGTCGACCCACAACACGGGCTCGCCCGGCAGGCGCACCTCGAGCGCGCGCGGCCGGTGCGGGTCGCGGCGCAGGTAGCCCTTGCGCTGCAGCGCCGTCAGCTGGTGCGACACGCTGGACGTGCTGGTCAGCTGCACCGCCTCGCCGATTTCGCGCATGGAGGGCGGATATCCGCGCTGTTGCACCGAGTCGCGAATCACTTCGAGGATCTTGCGCTGTCTGGGAGTCAGCCCCAGGGAATCGCGCCGGCGCACCGCGAGGTCGCTGACCCCGTTTGCGTCATCCCGCTCACTCATGCTCTTCCTCCTCGCCTGGCGGCCCGCCTCACCGGCGAACCTCCCGGTCCGTGGTCTTGATGTCGCACACAGCGACCGTATCGCTGTTGAAGATCATCTTCAAACAATTGTTCGAGTCTTCCTCGAAATTGTCGCCAGTGTGGTGTACAACATCGTACGGGAGTTCGATCGACACCGTGTTCGATTTGCTGATCTTTTATTGGGCCTTTTCCAGGGGTCACACGGCGGGAGGTCATCCATGCGAACGACCACGAATACGGACACGACCAGCGAAGACACCAAACGACTCACACTCATCGCCGATGCCACGCAGGGCAAGGATCGACGGGGAGACAATACGCGCTCGGGGGCTGGATCCCGCGGGAATTCCGGCAAGAGGTTGGGGCCCCGTTCGAGTGGCGGGGGGCGGCGTGAGGGCCCTTCGTCCGGCGGGGGTGTGGCTCGGGGGCGCGGAAAGCCCTATTTGCGGCTTGTCCCGTCACCGCGTCCAGGCGCCCAACTGCAGGGCCGGGGAGGTGCCGACGCCGACACCCTCGATGCAGGGGGGCGTCGAGGGCAGGCCATAGGGGCGGAGGGCGGCACAGGCGGCGGGCGAAGGCCACCAGAGACGTCCAGGGCCGGTGCTGATACGGGTCGCGCGCGCAGCGCCGGCGGCGACGCGGGTGGCGGGCCGGGGGCTGGCCGCGTTCGGGGGCGCGGGCCGAGGGCCATCCCCGGTGGGGGCCGGGGGATGGGGGGCGGCGTTGATGGAGGTCGAGGGGCGAGGGCGACCAGTAGGGCGGTGCGGGGGTCGGCTGCTGACGGGCAGCGGGGATGGGGCCGGAGGGCTGCGAAGCGCCGCGAGCAACGGGCTGAGAGGCGGCGCGAGCGACGCGGATTGAGGTGGCGTGAGCGGCGGGTGGCGGCGCGGCTCAGGCGTCGTTCCGCCCCGCCGGTGCGGCTGACTCGTCGCGGGCGGGTCGTGCTGGTGGTCGCGGTGGCGTTATTGTCGCTGGGCGGGTTCTGGCTCGGGACGCGCACGGCGGGGCATGCGGCGGTGAAGGTCGTGGTGCCCAGCCATGCGGGGTTGCCCTGGGTGGAGGTGCACAAAGGGGACACGCTCTGGGTGATCGCCGACGCGCTCGCCCAAGGGGACGATCCCGGCGTTGTGGTGGCGGAGATCAAGCGCTTGAACGGCCTGCCCGACTCCATCATCCGCCCCGGCACCCGCCTCTACGTCCCAAGCGACACAACCGCCTTACGCTGATCGCCGGGTCGCCGGGTCGCCGGGGCTGGGGTGGGGCGGTCTCAGGTCGATTGGTTGCCTGGTCGGCTCCGGCTCCGGGGTTTCTGATGTCTCGGTCGCGCGCCGTTGACGGGGGACGTGGATGTGGCACGCGAACCGCAGGGTGGCGCGCGCCCCGGGCGTCCTGGGCACGTGCGGTGGTGCACGTGCGCTCGCCTAGTGGGCTGAGGTGTGCCGGGAGGCGCGATTTGTGGCCTACGGGGTCTCCGGTACCTTTGTGAGGTTTGTTCACGAACGAGCGCCCATGCAACTCCTGTGACGTCTCTACCGGCGGGAACATCGTTCAGCGGCCCGGTGTTGATGGCGACACGCCCGAGTCAGGAGGGATGGCGGGGCTGATCAGCGACTTCAGTTCGATTGGGGTCGGTCAACTTGCGTTCATGGTCGCTCGCTTCTACGGTTGGACCACAACATCTAGTAGTTACACCGATGTAGTTCACCACACCTTGTGTTTACGTGACCGCTCCATGGACAACCGTGGGGCGTGCGCGAGCATCCCGCTACGTGCGCGGTGGTGGCCATAGATGGAGGCGAAAGCGTGCACTGTCCGTTCTGTCGCCACCCTGACACCAGGGTCATCGACAGCCGCTCCACGGACGACGGCGGGGCCATCAGACGCCGTCGCACCTGTCCCGAGTGCGGGCGCAGGTTCACCACGCAGGAGACCGTACTGCTCATGGTGAGCAAGCGCAGCGGAGTGACAGAGCCGTTCTCGCGGGACAAGGTCGTCGCGGGCGTGCGGCGGGCATGTCAGGGCAGACCGGTCAGTGAGGACTCACTGGCGCAGCTCGGGCAGCGGGTGGAAGAGGCCATCAGGGCCAAGGGCGCGGCCGAGCTCCCCTCCAACGAAGTGGGTCTGGCCATCCTGGGCCCGCTGCGGGAGCTCGACGAGGTGGCCTACCTGCGGTTCGCATCGGTGTATCGCGGTTTCGAGAGCCTGGCGGACTTCGAGGCCGAGATCTCACAGTTGAAGGCGGAGAAGGGGGAGTCATGACGGAGACGGCCAGCGGTTCAGTCACGCGCGGAGGCAAGCGTCCGCGCAAGGGACTGAAGATGAAGCGGATCTTCACCAAGCCCGGCGTGCACCCGTATGACGAGATCCAGTGGGAGCGCCGCGACGTCGTCATGACGAACTGGCGCGACGGCACGATCAATTTTGAGCAGCGAGGTGTCGAGTTCCCCGAGTTCTGGTCGGTCAACGCGACCAACATCGTGACGACCAAATACTTCCGCGGCGCCGTGGGCACCCCGCAGCGCGAGTGGAGCCTGAAGCAGCTGATCGACCGGGTCGTCGGCGTCTACACCAGGACCGGGATCGAGCACGGCTACTTCGCCGGCGACGAGGACGCCGAGATCTTCGACCACGAGCTCAAGCACGCGCTCGCGCACCAGGTGTTCGCGTTCAACTCGCCGGTCTGGTTCAACGTGGGCACGCAGTCACCTCAACAAGTAAGCGCTTGCTTTATCCTCTCCGTGGACGACCAGATGGAGTCGATCCTGGAGTGGTACAAGGAAGAGGGCGTGATCTTCAAGGGCGGCTCTGGCTCGGGTGTGAACCTGTCCCGGATCCGCTCGTCGAAGGAACTGCTGTCGAGCGGCGGCACGGCTAGCGGGCCGGTGTCGTTCATGCGTGGCGCGGACGCCTCAGCAGGGACGATCAAGTCGGGCGGCGCGACCCGCAGGGCGGCCAAGATGGTCGTGCTCGACGTCGACCACCCCGACGTCGAGGAGTTCATCGAGACCAAGGCGCGCGAAGAGGACAAGATCCGCGCGCTGCGCGACGCCGGGTTCGACATGGACCTGGGCGGCAAGGACATCGTCAGCGTCCAGTACCAGAACGCCAACAACTCCGTACGCGTCTCCGACGAGTTCATGGGCTCGGTGGAGAAGGGCGGCGAGTTCGGCCTGCGGGCCCGCCTGACCGGTGAGGTCATCGAGACGGTCGACGCGCAGGGCCTGTTCCGCAAGATGGCCAAGGCGGCCTGGGAGTGCGCCGACCCCGGCGTGCAGTACGACGACACGATCAACGACTGGCACACCACCCCGGAAACCGGACGAATCACTGCAAGCAACCCATGTAGTGAATACGTCCATTTGGACAATTCATCCTGCAACCTGGCCAGCATCAACCTGCTGAAGTTCCTGAAGGACGACAACTCCTTCAACGTCGCCGACTTCGTCAAGCTGACCGAGCTGATCATCACCGCGATGGACATCTCGATCACGTTCGCCGACTTCCCCACAGAGAAGATCGGGGAGACCACGCGGGCCTACCGCCAGCTCGGCATCGGCTATGCCAACCTGGGCGCGCTGCTGATGGCGACGGGCCACGCCTACGACTCCGACGGCGGCCGGGCCGTGGCGGGGGCGATCACCAGCCTCATGACCGGTGTGTCCTACCGCCGCAGTGCCGAACTGGCCGGGGTCGTGGGGCCGTACGACGGATATGCCAGGAACGCGGAGCCGCACAAGCGCGTCATGCGCAAGCATGCGGCGGGGAACGACGACCTGCGCACGATCGGCGCCATGGACGCGAAGATCCACGCCGAGGCGTCCCGCCAGTGGTCGGAATGCCTCAAGCTCGGCGAGAAGAACGGGTACAGAAACGCCCAAGCCAGCCTATTGGCCCCAACTGGGACGATTGGCTTGATGATGGACTGCGACACGACCGGGATCGAGCCGGACCTGGCGCTGGTCAAGTTCAAGAAGCTCGTCGGCGGCGGGTCCATGCAGATCGTCAACCAGACGATCCCGAGGGCGCTCAGGCAGCTCGGCTACCAGCAGGAGCAGACCGAGGCCATCGTCGAGTACATCGCCGAGCACGGCCACGTCGTCGAGGCGCCCGGGCTGCGCCAGGAGCACTACGAGGTGTTCGACTGCGCGATGGGTGAGCGGGCGATCGCGCCGATGGGGCACGTCCGGATGATGGCGGCCACTCAGCCGTTCCTGTCCGGCGCCATCTCGAAAACGGTCAATCTTCCCGAGTCGGCCACGATCGACGACATCGAACAGGTCTACCTCGAGGGCTGGAAGCTCGGGCTCAAGGCGCTGGCGGTCTACCGCGACAACTGCAAGGTCGGCCAGCCGCTGTCGGTCGGCAACGGCTCCAAGAAGGAGGAGCAGAAGGCCGAGCCCGAGGTCAAGGTCATCGAGGTCAACCGGCCGACCCGGCGGCGCATGCCCAACCAGCGGCCGAGCATGACCACCCGCTTCACGGTGGGCGGCGCCAAGGGTTACATGACCGCTTCGTCCTACCCGGACAACGGGCTGGGCGAGGTCTTCCTCAAGATGTCCAAGCAGGGTTCGACGCTGGCGGGCGTCATGGACGCGTTCTCCGTCGCGATCTCCATAGGGCTCCAGTACGGCGTGCCGCTGGAGACGTACATGGGCAAGTTCGTGAACATGCGGTTCGAGCCCGCGGGGATGACGGACGACCCGGACATCCGGATGGCCACGTCGGTGATGGACTACATCTTCCGTCGGCTGGCCCTCGACCACCTCCCCTACGACGAGCGGGCGGCCCTGGGCATCTTCTCGGCGGCCGAGCGGACCGCGCAGCAGCGTGGCGAGGACCCGGCGGCGCTGCAGGAGACGTTGGACCGCGAGACGCTGGCCCAGTCGGCGCCCATCGAGGCGAAGCCGAAGGAGGAGGAGCAGCAGCCGGTCAAGGAGCTGACGCTGGAGAGCCACCAGCGGTTCACGGCCGACGCGCCGCTCTGCATGACCTGCGGCACCAAGATGCGTCCTGCCGGTAGTTGCTACGTCTGCGAGGGGTGCGGCTCTACCAGCGGCTGCAGCTGATACCAGGCCGCCGTCGGCCGATCGTTCGACGCCTCGGATTTCGGTAAGGAGGGTGCTCCGGCCTCATCAGGGGCTGGGGCACCGCCGGGCGCTCGCCAGGAAAGCGCTGATCCCTAGCGGGCCGCGTACAGCGCGTGTGCGGCAGTGATCGCCTGTTCGGCGAAGCCGAGCACGTCCCGTCGCCGTTCGAACGGCGACCCGTACAGCGAGCACCGGGGTGTCCCGAAGTGGTCGCCCAGCCCGGAGACCGCGCTGGCCACCGTCGGCAGCGCGGCGTCCTCCTCGCGCAGCCGCAGGGCCTCGTTCACCACGCGGTGCCAGCGCTCGGGGAACGTCTCCAAGGCGTGCCGCCCGGCCCCCGCCTTCGAGGTGATCTCGCCCGTCGCCAGCGTGTAGTGCAGCCGGGCCACACCCGTGACGACCCATACGGCCCCGTAGCTCCCGAGGCAGGTCAGCCCCCAGGGAGAGGCCAGCCGGGAGGCGCGGATCACGAGGCGCCGCCAGTAGCTGTCGAGGTTGCCGTCGGTCCAGGCGGCGAGGGTGGCCGGATCGTTCCAGATCTCCAGTTCGTCCGGCTTGGGCCCGCGGCAGGTCAGGCCGTGGTGAGCGAGCGTGTGCCAGGTGATCGGATTGACGCCGCCCCGGCGGTTGAGCCGGCCCGCGTGCGCCTGCGGGCGGGCCTCCAGGTCCGAGGGGTCGCGGCGGAGATCGTCCCAGGTGAGGTAGACACCGTCGAACGGGTGCGCGCCGAGCCGGTCGTGAATGCGCCCCAGCACCTCGACCGGCGGTTCGGCGGCCGTCACCGCGACGAAGTCCACGTCGCTCGTGCCGGGTCGGTAGTCGCCCAGGGCCGCGGAGCCCTCCAGGTAGAGCCCTTCCACCAGCCCGGGAGCCTCGGCGTCGGCCAGCGACAGGTAGGTCTCGACGATGGCGTCGATCTTCGGGTGGGGCGTCATGGCCGCCCAGCCTGCCACAATCGACTCCATCGGCTCATCACATTCCAGGATTCTAGAATAGCGGGGTGAATGAGGCATCTACCCCCGAAGTCCTCAGGGTTATACATGACGGTCTTAAATGGTCAGCGGTTGAGCCGGGTGTGATCCCCGCCTGGGTGGCCGACATGGACCTGCCCACCGCGCCCGAGGTGGTCGAGGCCCTGCGGCGGCGGGCACAGGGAGATCTCGGCTATCCGGCCTGGATGATCGAGCCCAACGCGGGACCGCTGGCCGAGGCGTTCGCCGAACGCATGACGAACAGGTACGGCTGGCCCGCGGACCCCTCCCTCGTGCGTTCCTACTGCGACCTCAACCAGGCCCTCCAGGTGCTCCTCCAGATCTGGACCAGGCCCGGTGACGGCGTCGCCGTGCACACCCCGGCCTACCACCCGTTCCTGACGACGCTGGACGTCATGGAACGCCCCCTCCGCCCCATCCAGTTAGAGCCCGACGGCGACTCGTGGCGCTTCGAGGTGCCCGACCTGTCGGGCTGCCGGGTGCTCCTGCTGGTCAACCCGCACAACCCGACCGGCAGGGTCTTCACCCGCGCGGAGCTGACCGAGCTGGCCGAGCACGCGGAACGCCACGACCTGCTGGTCATCGCGGACGAGATCCACGCCGACCTGGCCTACGAGCCGCACCGGCACATCCCGTTCGCCACGATCCTCCCCGAACGCACGGTGACGATCACGTCCGCGACGAAGGCGTTCAACCTGGGCGGCATCCGCTGCTCGGTCGCCCACTTCGGGCACCCGGGCGTCCTCGAGGCACTCAAGGCACAACCCCCCTTCCTGTACGGCTCCGCGAACCTCTTCGGCGTCGAGGCCACGGTGGCGGCGTGGCGGCACGGAGACGCCTGGCTCCAGGAGACCCTGGCGGTGCTCGACCGCAACCGGCGCACGATCGCCGAACGCCTGCCCGGCAGGTTCGGATACCGGCTCCCGGAGGCGACGTACCTGGCCTGGCTGCACGCGGATCGGCCCGGCATGGCCGAGGTGATCGAGCGCGAGGCCAGGGTGCGTCTGAACGACGGCGCGGCGTTCGGTCCGGGCGGCGAGCACTACGTCCGCCTGAACTTCGCCACCACGGAACCCATCCTCACCGAGATCCTCGACCGTCTGGCCCGCGTCAAAGCCTGAGGCACGGGCCTCAGGCGCTGATCAGGTCGGCGAGGACGTCGGGTTTGTTGGTGATGATGCCGTCCACGTGGAAATCGATCATGCGACGCATGACCTGCGAGTTGTTGATCGTGTAGGTGTGGACCCGCATGCCGGCCTGGTGAACGCGCTCCACGTACTCGGCGGTGAGGGTCTTGTGCGGCGGGTTGATCAGGTCGGCGTACTCCGCCAGCCCGGGGAGCTGCTCGGCCGTGGGCGTGCCGAGCAGCCCGATCGGCACGTCGGACATCAGCCCGTGGAACTTCCGCATGGAGTCCCAGTTGAACGACTGCACCGCCAGCCGCCGCTCTGACAACCAGCTGGGGTTGCGGCGCAACTCGGCGACGACCCGCTCCTCGATGCCCGGGTAGAGCTTGGCGCCCTTGACCTCCAGCATCAGGCTCAGGTTCGAGTCCTTCATCGCGTTCAGCGCCTCGCTGAGGGTGGGCACCCGCTCGCCGGAGTATCTGGACGAGAACCACGAGCCGGCGTCGAGCTTGCGGATCTCGGCGAGCGTGAGGTCGCGGACGTTCCACGGGGAGCGGTCGGGGTACACCCGCTCGGCGTCGGTGGTCCGGGACAGGGTCGAGTCGTGCATCACGACCAGCTGGTGGTCCTTGGTCTCCTGGACGTCGAGCTCGAACACGTCGGCGTCCAGGCGGCTCGCCAGCCGGAAGGAGGCGATCGTGTTCTCGGGAGCGTACGCGGAGGCGCCTCGATGGGCGACGTTGGCGACGGTCTCGGCGTCGGCCGGGGCTGCCGGTGCCGCCAGGAGGGAGAGCGTGGTCGCGAGGATGAGTGCGAGTCGCTGGAACATGGGTCTCCTCCGTTACGGGGAGAGGCCACGACTCGACGGTGACTATCACTCGTGACTGCGAGTTGATGGCTGAAAGTAACCCGATGGTGCCCGGCAAATGAGCATTCGACGCGCGGGGTAGGACATATTGCCGCACCCCGCGAAATGTCTTTACTTGATCGCTGTGTCCAGTGCGTTGGCGATCGCGCCGGTGTCGCCTGACATCTCCCAAATCAGGCCCTCGCTCCGTGGCCGGCCCGCCTTCTCGCCGATCGGCCAGGAGTCGCCGGACGTCCGCCACGGCCCACCACAGCACGAACCTGCCCGCGGGGCCGGACAGCGCGGGGAGGCCGCATCCCGCTGGAGATCGAGAATTGCGAGCCTTTAGCCTGAATGTCGTGAAATTTGGTGGAACGCTGGCGGTGCTGCTCTCGGCCTGGTTCATGGCGCAGTTCGACTTCTTCGTGGTCAACGTGGCAGCGCCGTCCATCGAGCGGGACCTGAACGCCGGTCCCGCGGCCCTGGAGGTGATCGTGGGCGGCTACGCCTTCACGTATGCGGCGGGCATGATCACCGGAGGCCGGCTCGGCGACCGTTACGGCTACCGGCGCCTGTTCATCTGGGGCGTCGTCGCGTTCACCATCGCCTCCGTGCTCTGCGGGATCGCCGTGAACCCGGTCCAGCTCGTCGCCGCCCGCCTGCTGCAGGGGCTGACGGGCGCCGCGATGGTGCCGCAGGTGCTGGCCACCATCTCGGCCGGGTACCCGCCGCACGAGCGAGCCCGCGCCCTCGGCTGGTACGGCGCCACCGGCGGCCTCGGCTCGATCGCCGGCCAGGTGCTGGGCGGGCTGCTGCTGGATGCCGACGTGCTGGGCCTGGGCTGGCGGATCATCTTCCTCATCAACCTGCCCGTCGGCCTGGTCGTCGTGCCGCTGGCCGCCTGGCTGCTGCCCAGGGTCGAGACGCCCCGGCGGTCCCGCCTCGACCTGCCCGGCGCGGCGGGCCTGGCCGCCGCCCTGGCGCTGGTGCTGGTGCCGCTCGGCCTCGGCAACAGCCTGGGCTGGCCCGCCTGGACGTGGGTGTGCATGGCGGTCAGCGTGCCGCTGTTCGCGCTGACCTGGCGCTGGCAGCGGGTGCTCGGCCGGCGCGGCGGGCAGCCGATCCTCGACCTGGCGCTGCTCAAGGTCCACTCCTACCAGGCGGGCGTCGGCTCGATCGTGGCGTTCATGGCGTACTTCGCGTCGTTCATGTTCACGCTGACGCTGCTGTTGCAGGGCGGGCTCGGACTCACGGCCCTCCAGGCAGGGCTGGCGTTCGCGCCGATGGGGGTGCTGTTCTCGGTCACCTCGCTGCTGGGCACCCGGCTGGTCAGGAGGTATGGGCTGGTCGTCCCCATGGTCGGCGGCACGGTCGTGGCGCTCGGACTCGGCCTGCTGGCGGTCTCGATGGGGCTCGGCCTGCCGTGGATCATGGTTTCGCTCATGCTGGTCGGCTCCGGCAACGGGCTGGTCCTGCCGCAGCTCATCGGGGCGGCGCTGGTCGAGGTCGAGCCGCACCAGGCCGGCATCGGATCCGGCATTCTCAGCACGTCGCAGCAGTTCGCAGGGGCCGGAGGCGTGGCCGTGATCGGCGCGGTCTTCTTCGCGGCGGCCGAAGGCGGGCACCATCTCCAGGCCATGCGCTGGTCGGCCGCCATCGACCTGGGGCTGATCCTCGTCGTGATCGGGTCGGTGGCCTACAACAGGCGCCGCGCTACTCGGCAGGTACGGACAGAGCTGTCCCGTACAGTCGCGACGCCCTGAGCCTGATCACCAGCCGCCGGTCGGCGACCATCTGCTGCAAGAAGGCGGCTTCGTCATCCACGCGGGGCTGCATGGCGAGCAGTTCCCGGCCCACCTCGTCGCCCGGCTCGCCGCTCACCGGCGACAGCTCCGCCGCGCCCTCGGCCACGGCGTACGACCCGAAGTCGTTGCTGGCCACGTAGAGCGCGCAGCTCGGATCCTGGTGCAGCTGCCGCACCTTGAGCCGGTCGGCGATGGTCGAGATCCGCACCACGAGCTGCCCGGGGTCCCAGGTGTAGATGACCGTGGACAGGTGCGGGTAGCCGCTGCTCTTGTTGGTGGCCAGCGCGCCGAACCGCTGCTCGCCCAGCAGCCGCGAGAGCTCGTCGTCGGTCAGCGATCGAGGCCCCGGGCCCGCGCCTGGCCCGTCGTCCTGCGACATCCCGCCCTCTCACCTCCAAAACCGTAAATATCAGCCTATCCGCAGCTCTGGGGTGAATGTCGGCGCGTTTGAGATCACGATCGGCCCCACGTCGAGCGGCTCGTACTCCGTTACCCGGCCACCGGTAGGTTACAAATCATGAATTTTGCCATTATCAGCGGATATGTCGTACCGATCGACGGCGACCCCATCGACGGCGGCACCGTACTCGTCCAGGACGGGAAGATCACCGCGGTCGGCCGGGACGTGCCGGTGCCCGACGGGATCCCCGTCGTGGACGCCGCGGGCGGCTGGGTGCTGCCCGGTTTCGTCGAGGCCCACGGCCACCTCGGCGTGCACGAGGAGGCCGAGGGCTGGGCCGGCCAGGACACCAACGAGATGACCGACCCGAACGGCGCCCGCCTGCGCGCGCTCGACGCCATCAACCCCGCCGACCTGGCCTTCGCCGACGCGCTCTCCGGCGGCGTGACGACCGCGGTGATCAAGCCGGGCTCCGGCAACCCGATCGGCGGCCAGACGGTCGCGATCAAGTGCTGGGGCAGGTCCGTGGACGAGATGCTGATCAAGGAGCCGGTGAGCGTCAAGAGCGCGCTCGGTGAGAACCCCAAGCGGGTCTACGGCGACCAGAAGAAGTTGCCGTCCACCCGGCAGGGCGTGGCCGCGGTGATCCGGGACGCGTTCATGAAGGCGCAGGACTACCGGGCCAGGCGGGAGGCCGCCGACGCGGAGGACAAGCCGTTCGACCGTGACGGCACGCTGGAGATCCTGGCGCGCGTGCTGGACGGCGAGCTGCCGTGGTGCCAGCACACGCACCGGGCCGACGACATCGCCACCGCGCTCAGGCTGGCCGACGAGTTCGGCTACCGGGTGGTGATCAATCACGGCACGGAGGGCCACCTGCTGGCCGACACCCTGGCCGCCAGAAACGTTCCGGTCATCATCGGCCCGCTCTTCACCAGCCGGTCGAAGGTGGAGCTGCGGGAACGTTCGCTGCGCAACCCGGGCATCCTAGCGCGGGCGGGCGTCGAGCTGGCCATCACCACCGACCATCCCGTCGTGCCGATCCACTTCCTCGTCCACCAGGCCACGCTGGCGGTCAAGGAGGGCATGGACCCGGCTGCGGCGTTGCGCTCGATCACCTTGAACCCGGCCCGGATCATGGGGATCGACGACCGGGTGGGCGCGCTCCGTCCCGGGCTCGACGGTGACGTGGTGATCTGGTCGGGGGATCCGCTGGACGTCATGAGCCGGGCGCTGCGGGTTTTCGTCTCGGGGCGGGAGGTGTACACGTACGCGAACGGCGAGCCTGTCGTGGCGGATCCGTACTACCGCGAAATCAAGTAACCGTTAAGTGACTGTAGATACGACACGCGCATAGTGGGCGGACCAACGGGAAAAGAGGCACCACAATGACAGCACCGTTGCTCGCCCAGCGCCCCAGCAAGGCACTGCTGATCGGCCTCGTCGTCTCGGGCGTCCTCGCGCTGGTCGTGCTGGCCCTCATGCTCTGGTCCGGCGGCCCCGTCGGGTTCGGCCTGTCCGCATTGCTGGCCGTGGCGCCGCTGCCGGTGCTGCTCGCGGCCGTGCTCTCGCTCGACAGGCTCGAACCGGAGCCGAAGCTCAACCTCGCGTTCGCGTTCGCGTGGGGCGCGGGGGTGGCGATCGTGCTGGGGGTCGCGCTGACGTTCGTGGGCCAGGAGCTGTTCGCCAGGGCCGGCTACGGCTCCGCGGTCGTCGACGACGTGGGCACCGTGCTCCTGGCCCCCGTGATCGAGGAGGCGCTCAAGGGCTCGGCGCTGCTCCTGCTGCTGCGCCGGCGGCGGGAGATCGACGGCCTGACCGACGGCATCGTGTACGCCTCCATGGCCGGCCTGGGCTTCGCCGCCGTGGAGAACGTCGGCTACTACCTGCTCGCGTTCGGCGAGAACGGCGCCGGGGGAGCGGTGCAGCTGTTCGTGATGAGGGGGCTGATCGACCCGCTCGGCCACCCCATCTACACCTCCCTGATCGGCGTCGGCGTCGCCTACGCGCTCACCCGCCGCACTCCGGCCAGGTTCGCCGCGATCCCGCTCGGCTACCTGGGCGCGGTCTTCCTGCACGGTCTGTGGAACGGCGCCGCCACCACGGGGTCGCTGGCCTGGCTGGGCACGGCGTACCTCGTGATCATGGCCGCGCTGGTCCTGCTGATCGTCGTGACCGTCGCCGAACGCCGTCACCTCGTCGCCAGGATGGGCGTCTACCTGCCCGGCTACCGGGACACCGGGCTGGTCTCCGAGGCCGACGTGCGCATGCTCACCACGTTGCCCGCGCGCAAGATTGCCCGTAAGTGGGCCAGGTCCGCCGGCCTCGGCCGGGCCATGAGCGACTACCAGCAGGCGGCGACCGAGCTGACGCTGCTGCACCTGCGGGCCGAGCGGAAGGGCATGGACCCGGTCAGGTTCGCGGTGGAGCGCGACGCGTACCTGGGAGTGATGGCGCACGCCCGCCGGTGGTGAGCCCGATTCCCTGACAAAATGGGGAAAACCCCGAAAGGAGATCACATGAGCTGGGCGGAGATCGGGTCAGAGGCCGAGCTGCGGGAGCTGCTCGGCGAGGTCATGCCGAGGGCCGCGACCAAGGAACGTGTCCGGCTGCACGAGCGTGACCTGGAATGGCTGGCGACCTCGCCGTTCTGCCTGATCGCCACCTCCGACGACCACGGCAACTGCGACGTGTCTCCCAAGGGCGACCCGGCCGGGTTCGTCCACGTCATCGACGACACCACGATCGCCATCCCGGACCGCCCCGGGAACCGCAGAGCGGACGGATTCCTCAATATCCTGAAAAATCCGCATGTGGGGTTGATTTTCCTGATTCCTGGGCGCAACGAGACGCTGCGCGTCAACGGGCGGGCCCGGCTGGTGCGTGATGCCCCGTTCTTCGACGAGATGATCGTCAAGGGCCACCGCCCGCACCTCGCGCTCGTGGTGGAGATCGAGCAGATCTTCTTCCACTGCGCCAAGGCGTTCCTGCGCTCCTCGTTGTGGAAGCCGGACAACTGGGGCGGCGACCGCCTGCCCTCGCACGCGACGCTGGTCAAGGACGTGCAGAAGGTCGAAGAGAGCCTCGAAGAGCTCGAGAGTTACTACGGCGAGAGCTACGCCAAGCGGCTCTACGGCTGATCTCGGAGCTCGGCCTGGGCGTCAGGCGGCGGGGGTGGGACCGCCGGGGAAGCGGATCACGTTTCTGCCGCTGTAGGCTCGCAGGTCGACGACCTTGGGGTCGGCGAGCGGCTTGCGGCCGTCTGCCGAGCGGATGTCGCGGACCTTGTGCCTGGCGATGTGTGGCGGCACCACCACAAGCCTCTTCATCGTAAGCCCCCCGTGATGTTCTTGTTACCTATGTTATCTACAGATACCCCCGTAAGTTCGGTGTAAGGAGTAAGTCAATAGGGAAGCCAGCGGCCCGCCGGTGACCGCAGGTCCAGCTCCATGGCCGGCCGGGTGCGCCGCTTGGTGGCCGACTTCCTGACTCTGACGCGTTTCATGGTCTCCCCCTTCCGAAGCGCGTCTTGCTCTCCTCCAACGACTGTGCGCCGCGCCGCTTGGCGGCGGCATGACGGGCACTTGCCACCCGCCATGCGCGCCAACCTAACCGGCCGCGACCGGCCGGCTCAATGCATTTCTACCTACTGGCCTCAGGTTCCAGGAGTGAGCCGGGCGGTGACCCCGATCCTGTTCCAGGCGTTGATCATGGCGATCGCCACGACGAGCAGCGAGAGCTGCTTCTCGTCGTAGTGCTCGGCCGCCTGCTGCCACACCGCGTCCGGCACGGCCTCGCGGTCGGGCAGCCTGGTCGCCTCCTCCGTCAGCGCCAGCGCGGCCCGCTCGGCCGGGGTGTAGACGGTGGCCTCGCGCCAGGCGGCGACCGACCACAGCCGCTCGTCGCTCTCGCCGGCCTTCTTCATGTCCCTGCTGTGCATGTCCACGCAGTAGCCGCAACCGTTGATCTGGCTGGCACGCAGCTTGATCAGCTCGATGGTGCTGGTGGGCAACTCGCTCTCGTGCAGCAGCTTCTCCACCGACAGGAACAGGTGGTACGCCTGGGGAACGTTCTTCGCGACGTTGATCCGCTGAGTCATATGAGCCTCCGTAGTTTCGTCGTTCGTGACACTGGACGGGACAGCTCGCCCAGTTGTGACAACTTCGACAAATCCGGCGGCTAACCCGCAATGGGGGGCGTTCGGTCTCAGCCCTGGCAGTTGCCCCAGGACTTGCGGCCGCCCCAGGCCTGGACGCGGTTGCCGGGGTCGCGGGTCCAGCCCGCGTACCGCACGCACTTCCAGGCCCCGTCGATGTGGCCGGTCTCGGCGTAGTAGCGGTACTTCTGCACGTCCTCCGTCCGGCCGCCGCCCCGCACCTCGAGATAGGCGCCGGTGACCGTACGGGCGCCCAGGTACGCGGTCTTGATCGCGGCGACGCAGTTCTTGCCGCTGCGCTTGCTATACATCAGATACACGTGCCCGAACACGGCTCCGTCGCGGGTCTTCATCGCCCGGTGACCGTCCTTGACCCGGTGGAAGCCGTGGCCGCAGACGCGTTCGGGGGTGTAGGCGGCCGAGGCGGCGTACGCGGAGGAGGGGATGGCGGCGATCCCGGCGGCTACCAGGGCGGCCGCGATGACCGTTCGCGTGAGCACGAGTTTCCCTTCGGCAGGGGGTAATAGGGACACTGACGATCTTTACTGCCGCTTGACCGAAATTTCAAGAGGTGCTGGTAAATGCCGCTCATTGCGGTCTGTGCGGCGTGGGCCGTGTTCTGGGGGTCATGGTCGGCCCTGCTGCCCGCCATCAAGCTGGAGCTGGGCATCTCGACCGGAGATCTCGGGCTGGCGCTGAGCGCCGGACCCGTGGGGGCCCTTCCCGCGATGGCGCTGGCGGGGCGGCTCGCGCGGGGGCGCGAGCGGGCCGCCCTGATGGCGGCCACGGGGCTGTTCGCGGCCAGTGTCGCGGGCGTGGGGCTGGTCGCCACGCCCTGGCAGCTCGCGCTGGCGCTGCTGGTCGTGGGCGCCACCAGCGGCGCCCTCGACGTAACGCTGAACCTGGCCACCGGACGAGCCGAGCGCGAGACCGGCCGCAGGCTCTTCCAGCCGGTACACGCCGCCTTTCCCGTCACGGTCATCGCGGCGGCCCCGCTCACGGGGCTGGCGCGCTCGCTCGGACTCGACGTCGGTACGGTGCTCCTGGCGATCGCGCTGATCGTGCTCCTGGCGTGCCTGCCGTTGCTGGCGTTGCCCATGGGTCGAGGCCTGCCCGCCTCCTCCTCGGAGACCGACCGTCGGTCGCTCTGGGGAGCGGCGATCGTGCTCGGGGCGCTGGCCGCGTGCGTGCTGGTCATCGAGAACTCGGTCGAGCAGTGGTCGGTGCTGCTGCTGGAGGAGCAGCACGGCGCCGCGCCCCTGGTGTCCAGCGCCGCGCCCTCGGTCTACATGGCGGCGCTCACGGCCGGGCGGCTCGTCGTGCAGGCGCTGCCCCGGGTGCCGCTCAGGATGTTGTACCTGGTGGCGGGGCTGGGCGGGGGCGCGGGCATCGCCCTGGCCGGACTGGGCGGCAACGTGCTGAGCTCCATGGCCGGGTTCGCGGTGACCGGGTTGGCGCTCGGGCCGCTGGTGCCCGCCCTGCTCAGCCACGCGGCCGCCGGAGATCCGAGCGGGACGATGGTGTGGGGGGTGTCCACGATCTCGTACACGGGATTTGTCGTCAGCCCGCTGCTGGTGGCCGGGCTGAGCAACTGGCTGGGGCTGCCCGCCGCGCTGGCCGCGCTCGGCTTCCTGGGCCTGCCGCTGCTGGCCCGCGTCGCTCTGCGGCGGCCGTAATGGCCGGAATATGGTGGTCCTTTGGGGAAAAGGGACCCAGGAACCGGGTATCCCCCGGGCGGATGGACTTTGCAAAGGGGATCACCATGGCTGTCTGCGAGACCTGCGGCAACGACTATGACATGGCGTTCGAGGTGCACGCGCAGGGGGCGGTGCACACCTTCGACTGCTTCCAGTGCGCGATCGAGGCGATGGCGCCCATCTGCGAGCACTGCGGCACCAAGCTCATCGGGCATGGGGTGCAGTCGGGCGAACACTGGTACTGCTGCGCGCACTGCGCCCGCCAGGAGGGCAACAAGGGCATCGTCGACCGCGTCATGGCCGGCACCTCGGCCTAGCCCGCGTTTCCTGGGGCGCTGCCCAGCGCTGACCGACCCGTGCACGGGCCATCGGCCCCGGAGTTCGCTGCCGAGCGTGGCTGAGCGGTGCTTGGGCGCGTCGCCCCAGGCACCTGCCGCACACGGCGGATCGGCGCCGCGCCACGTGCCATGCCTGCCACGCTGCGCCGTGTCGCGCCGTGTCGCGCCGTGCTGCGTCATGCCGTTGGTTAGGCCGTGCCCTCGCCCAAGCACACCGCCATCGGGTCCCGCCGTCGAACGGCAGCTCGGCCTGCGGGCGCGGGCCCAACGACGGGCCCGCGCGCTGAGGGTCAGCCCGTGAAGCCGATGTCCTCGTAACGGATGTCGTAGAACCCGCGCGCCCCCACGTTGGCCAGCGTCTGCCTGGCCGCGACGTTCTGCGGTCGCTGGTAGAGCGGCAGCACGTTCACCTCCTGCCAGATCAGCTCGTCCGCCTCATTCGTCTGCGTACGAGCCCGCACCGGGTCCAAACTCTGGCCCGCCTCGCTCATGGCCTGGTCGATGGCCGCCGACCCGGTACGCCCGAAGTTCGCGTTCCACGTCTTGCCATCGGCCGAGTTCGCGTAGATCCCGTAACTGCTCGAAATCGGGAAGGGCGTACCGATGTAGGCGAAGGGCGTGATGTCGAAGTTCCCGGGGATCACGTACTTGGTGAAGAAGTCGTCGCTGGGCACGGCCTTGATGGTCAGTTTCACGCCGATCTGGGCGAGCATGGTCTGCGCCAGCTCCCCCTCCGACTTGCTGATCTGGACCCCGGACGGCACCACGAAGCGCAGGTCGAGGGGCTTGCCGTTCTTCTGCCTGACCGCGCCGCTCAGCTTCCACCCGGCCGCGTCCAGCATCTGCCGCGCGCGGTCGGGATTGTATACGCCGAGATTTCCGGCGTTGTCCTGGTAACCCTCCTGGGTGTTCATGAAGAAGTGGTTGTTCAGCAAGGCGATCGGCCAGTCGAGCCCCTGCAGGTCGGACTGCGCGATGGCCTGGCGGTTGATGCCCAGCTGGATGGCCTGCCGGACGTTCCGGTCCTTCAGCAGCTCGCTCGACCCGTTGAAGGTGAAATGCCGGAAATCGGGCCCGGCCGCCTGCCGTACCTGCGCTCCCGCCGTGGTCTTGGCGCGTGAATAGTCCGGAGCGGAGGGCCCGACGTCGATGATGTCCAGCTCGCCGTTGCTGAACGCGCCGATCAGCGAGTCCTGCTCCGACGACCGGTAGATGATCCGGTCGAGCTTGGCCCGGTTGCCCCACCACGCGTTGTCACGTACCACCGTGATCGTCTTCGCCGTCTGGTCGAACCCCCCGAACTTGAACGGCCCCGCCGTCACCGGGATCTTGTTCAGCCAGGCGTTGTTGAAGGTCGCGGGCGTCTTGTTGGTGGAGGCGGGCAGCAGCGGCCCGAACAGCGACTGCCAGTCCCCGAACGGCCTGGCGAACGTCACCACCACCTCGTAGTCGTCCTTGCCCCGCGCCACCTTCTCGATGTCCTGGTAGCCGGTGGACGAGGCGATGTGGAAGTCGGCGTTCTTCCCGTTCAGGGCCTGCCACTGCGCCTGGTAGTCGGCCCACGTGATGGGCTGCCCGGTGGACCACCTGGCCTTCGGGTTCAGCGTGTACGTGACCACCTGCTTGGGCCGCTGCGCCGTGACCTTGGCGTCGACCAGGTAGTTGCGGTCCGGCGAGATCTCCGCCTTCTCGTTGGACACGAACGGCGTGGGCAGCAGCGCGTTGCTGACCACGGCGGCCATGGCCAGGTTGCCGTCGACGTGGTTCCGGTTCCACTGCGAGGGGAACTCGTTGATGCCCCACCGCAGCGTCCCGCCGTCCTTGACCTTGTCGCGCGGCTGCGGATTGATGTCGAAGGCCTTGAGCGTCCGCTCATCCCCGGCACTGGCCCGGTCCTCCCGCCCGCCCCCCGAGCCGCCACCGCAGCCCGCCAGGCACAGCGAGCCCGCCACGGCGACGGCCACGACAAGACGTGATGCTTTCATCGAGCGAATTCCTCCTGGTCATGAGCGACGTCTATACGACCTCGCGCTTTTCGGCGTAATGGCAGGCCGCACCCTGGTCCTCGCCGACCGGCAGCACCTCGGGCTCGACGTCCACGCAGAGCCTGCGTTCCTCGTCGGTCAGCTCACCGCGGAACTTCGGGCACCTGGTGCGGAATCGGCAGCCCGACGGAGGGTGGGCCGGGCTGGGCAGATCGCCTTCGAGCAGGATCCGCTCCCGCGAGCGCTCGCGTACCGGATCGGGCAGCGGGATCGCCGACAGCAGAGCCTGCGTGTACGGATGCGCCGGACCGTCGAAAACGGCGTCCACCTGGCCGATCTCGGCGATCCTGCCCAGGTACATCACCGCGACTCGATCGGCGATGTAGCGCACCACGGCCAGGTCGTGCGCCACGAACAGGTAGGACAACCCGAGCCTGGCCTTCAGCGAGTCGAGCAGGTTGATCACCCCGGCCTGGATCGACACGTCCAGCGCGGAGACCGGCTCGTCCAGCACCAGCAGCCTGGGCTCCAGGGCGAGCGCCCGGGCGATGCCGATGCGCTGCCGTTGCCCGCCCGAGAAGTCCTGCGGGTAGCGGGCGGCGTGTGAGATGTCCAGCCCGACCAGGGTGAGCAACTCGCCGACCCGCCGCCCCGCAGGCTTCCCGTGGGTGCGCAGCGGCTCGGCCAGGATGTCGTGCACCGTCATGCGCGGGTCGAGCGAGGCCAGCGGGTCCTGGAAGACGACCTGCATGTCGCGCCTGATCTCCGTGCGCTCCCCGCGGCCGAGCCGCGCGGTGTCGTGCCCGAGCACGACGATGCGGCCCTCCTGCGGCGCGACCAGCTCCAGGATCTGCGTCAGCGTGGTCGTCTTGCCGCTGCCCGACTCGCCGACCAGCCCCAGCGTCTCGCCCTGGTGGATGTCGAAGCTGACCCCGGCCACCGCGTGCACCGTGCCGACCCTGCGCTTGAACACCGCCCCCTTGAGCAGCGGATAGTCCTTGACCAGGCCGCGCACGGCCAGCACCGTCCGCTCGCCGCGCACCCGCAGCCCGGACATGCCGTTCGGCGCCGCGGGCGGGACCTGTCCGTTCGGGTGCACCTCGTCCCAGCGGATGCACGCCGCCCCGTGACCAGGGCCCACCTCGAACAGCGGCGGCTCCCGCTCGTCGCACGCGTCGATCCGCATCGGGCAGCGTGGCGCGAAGGGGCATCCCGGCGGCAGCGCCGTGGGCGACGGCGGGGTGCCCTCGATCGGCGCCAGCGGCTGCCGGCCGTCCCGGTCCACGCGCGGGATCGAGCCGAGCAACCCCACCGTGTACGGCATCCGCGTCCGGTAGTAGATGTCGTCCACCTCGCCCACCTCGACGGGACGCCCGGCGTACATGACCAGCACCCGGTCCGCGAACCCGGCCACCACCCCGAGATCGTGCGTGATCATGATGATCGCGGCGCCGGTCTTCGCCTGGGCCCTCTTCAGCACCTCCAGCACCTGCGCCTGGATGGTGACGTCGAGCGCCGTGGTCGGCTCGTCGCAGATGATCACGTCGGGGTCGTTGGCGATGGCCATCGCGATCACCACGCGCTGCCGCATCCCGCCGGAGAACTCGTGCGGGAAGGCCAGCGCCCGCTCGGCCGGATGCGGGATGCCGACGAGCTCCAGCAACTCGATGGCCTTGACCAGGGCCGTCTCCTTGCTGACCCGCTGGTGCACGCGCACGGCCTCGGCGATCTGGTCGCCCACCCGGTAGACCGGGGTGAGCGCGGACAGCGGGTCCTGGAACACCATCGACATGGTCTTGCCGCGGAACGCGGTCAGCTCCCGCTCGGGGGCCCCGATCAGCTCCCGGCCGTGCAGGCGTACGGACCCGGTGACGCGCGCCTGCGGCGGCAGCAGCCCCATGACGGCCGCCGAGGTGACCGACTTGCCCGAGCCGGACTCGCCGACGATCCCGAGGACCTCGCCAGGTTGTACGACATAGCTCACCCCGCGTACGGCGTGCACGTCGCCGAACGACACGTTGAGCTCGCTGACCTCGAGAACCGGGCTCATCGCGACCTCTTGGCGGAGGGGTCGAACGCGTCCCGCAGCGCGTCGCCCATGAGGTTGACCGCGAGCACGGTCACTATCAGCAGCCCCGCCACGAACCAGAACGTCCACGGCGCGTAGACCGCGGTCCTGGACCCGTCGGCGATGAGCGTCCCGAACGACACGTCGGGCGGCTGGATGCCGAACCCGAAGTACGACAGCGAGGTCTCGGTGAGGATCGCGGCGCTGACGTTGAGCGTGGCGTCCACGATCAGCAGCGACGACAGGTTGGGGATCACGTGCCGGAAGATGATCCGTACCGGCGGCACGCCCATGTAGCGGGCGGCCTGGACGAACTCCCGCTCCTTCACCGAGATCGCCATCCCCCTGACGATCTTCGAGGTGACCATCCACAGGAACAGCGCCAGCATGATCACGAACAGCGGCCATTGCCCGGACCCGAACAGCGGCGACATGATCGCCAGGATGAGGAACCCGGGCAACACCAGCAGCAGGTCGGTCACCCAGCTCAGCGCCCGGTCGGTCCACCCCAGGAAGTAACCGCCGAACGCCCCGACCACGGCCGCCAGCGCCGTGGACACCAGCGCCGCGAGCAGCCCCACGACCAGCGACTTCTGCATCCCGCGCAACGTCACCGCGTAGACGTCGGACCCGGTTTGGAGCGTTCCGAACCAATGGTCGGCCGACGGCGGTTGCATGAACGCGGTGAAGTCCTTGTCGGTATAGGTCCACCTGCTGAACAGCGGACCCACGAAGGCCAGCAGGAACATCAGCGCCAGCACCGCGAACCCGATCTGCCCCTGCCTGGAGCGGAAGAAGCGCCCGGAGACCACCCGCACCCTGGACGGCGCCTTGGCCGGCACGCCGTCGGAGAGTTCCTCGGCCAGCTCCTCCTCGGAAAGCGTCATCACGCCCGCACCCTCGGGTCGAGCGCGGCGCGCAGCAGGTCGGAGGCCAGCGAGGCGCACAAGACGGCGACGGCCGCCAGGAAGGAGATGGCCGCGACGGTGTTGACGTCGTTGGTGAAGATGGAGTTGATCAGCTGCTCGCCCAGCCCGTGCCAGCCGAAGATCTTCTCCGTGAACGTGGCCCCCATCAGCAACGTCCCGAACGTGAACGCGAAGTAGGTCACCACCGGGATCAGCGCGGTCCGCAGCGCGTGCCGGATGAGCGCCTGCCGCCTGCTCAGTCCCTTGGCCAGCGCAGTGCGTACGAAGTCCGCGCCCAGCACGTCGAGCATCATGTTGCGCTGGTAGCGGCTGAAGACGGCGATGAGCCCCACGGACAACGAGACCGTCGGCAGGATCAGGTGCTGCAGCCGGTCGAGCACGTGCCCCCAGAACCCGGCGACGAGCCCGTCGCTGTATTCGCCGCTGACCAGGAACACCTGGTGGCCGAACAGATTGAAGTTGGCCCAGGCCGCGAGCAGGATCAGCATGTTGGCCAGCACGACCACCGGCACGGCGAGCACCAGGAAGGACCCGCCGGTCGAGAGCCGGTCGAACCAGCCGTACTGCTTGACCGCCGCGAACGCGCCGAGCAGCACGCCGAGCAGGCTCCCGCAGATCAGCCCGAGCACGACCAGCCGGAAGGTGACCCCCCCGCGCCGCTTGAGATCGTCGTTGACCGGGGCGCCCGCGACGGACTTGCCGAAGTCACCGTGCAGCACGTCGCCCGCCCAGGTGGCGTAGCGCTGCAGCAGCGGCGTCTTGTCGTTGAGGTTGAGCGCGGTGAGTTGCGCGTCGACGACGGCCGGCGGCGGCTTGGGGGTGCGGTCGGCGTAGTTGGAGCGGGGGTCGAGGGCCGTGGCCGCCAGCAGGTAGGCGAGGCTGGCGGCCACCACGACGAGCACGGCGTAGTTGAGCAGCCTGCGGGCCAGAAACCCCGCCATCGCTCCCCCTCCGACGCGCTACCTGCAGCGGGACGCTGAACATGCCCCCTTGTAGCCATAGTGCTACACCATGTGAGTGCCGTCGCGCACGGAACCTTCAAAGATGGTTCAACGGCCGGAGAGCTCGTCCACGGCGGTGCGCACGTCCTCGCTCGTGATCGTGGTCAGGTCGGCCGAGCTGGCGGAGCCGCCGCGCGAGGCGTGGGCGGCCAGTCGCACGTCGCGGCGCATCGCGGCACGCTCGAACAGCGACCTGGCGAACCTGCCGTTGCCGAGCCCGTCGATCAGCCGCTCCTCGCACACCCAGGCGAACACCTCGTCGAGGTTGCGCAGCGCCTCCTCGTCGAACGAGTCGCCCGACTTCTCCGCCAGCAGCACCGCGATCTCCGACAGCTCGCCGGGGGAGTAGCTGGGGAAGGCCACGCGCTGACTGAACCGGCTGGCCAGGCCGGGGTTGGTGGCCAGGAAGGTGTTCATCTCACGCTCGTAGCCCGCCAGCACGATGACGAGCCGGTCGCGGTCGTCCTCGGCGCGCTTGAGCAGGGTCTGCACGGCCTCCGCACCGAACGCGTCGCCGCCCTGGTAGCCGGGGTTGACCAGGCTGTAGGCCTCGTCGATGAACAACACCCCGCCCAGCGCCCGGTCGACCAGCTCGTTGGTCTTGATCGCGGTCGCGCCGAGGTGCTGGCCGACGAGGTCGGCCCGGTGCGCCTCGACCACGTCGGGCCTGGCCAGCAGGCCGAGCGCGGCGAAAATGCGGCCCAGGACCCTGGCGACGGTGGTCTTGCCGGTGCCGGGCGGCCCGACGAACACGAAGTGGCGCGTCTGCGCCGGCGTGGGCAGCCCGCGCTCCTGCCGCATCCGCGCCACCTGGAGCTGGGCCGCGATGGCGTGCACCTGCCGCTTGACCGGCGCCAGGCCCGCCATCCTGTCGAGGTCGGCCAGCGCCTCCTCCAGCGTGGGCGTGGCCACGTAGCCGCGGAAACGCGCGGTCAGCTCGTTGAACGCCTTGGTCACGTCGGGGGTCATGGTGGTCACCAGGTCCTGCGTGGTCGGGGTGCCGCCGGCGCCCACCACGCGTACGTCACGGGCCTGCGCGGCGGCCTCGACCAGGCTGCGCGCGAACCTGGCGTTGCCCAGCTCGTCGACCAGCCCGCGCCGGTGCACGTCCTCGAACAGGCCGAGCACCGCCCGCCTGGTCTCGGGGTCCATCGTGTCGCCCCGGCGCCGCTGGAGCAGCTCGGTGACCTCGACCAGCTCGGCGGGGGAGTAGCCGGGGAAACGCACTCTGGTGGCGAACCGGCTGGCCAGGCCCGGGTTGCTGGACAGGAACGAGCTCATCTCCTGCTCGTAGCCGGCCAGGATGATGATCAGCCGCTCGCGGTCGTCCTCGGCCCGCTTGAGCAGGGTCTGCACGGCCTCGGCGCCGAACCTGTCGGGCTGCCCGTCGGAGGAGTTGACCAGCCCGTACGCCTCGTCGATGAACAACACGCCGCCCAGCGCCCGGTCCACCAGCTCGTTGGTCTTGATCGCGGTCGCGCCCAGGAACTCGCCCACCAGGTCGGCCCGCTGCGCCTCGACCACGTAGGGGGTCTCCAGCAGGCCGAACGCGTAGAAGATCTTGGCGAGCGCGCGGGCCACGCTGGTCTTGCCGGTGCCGGGCGGGCCGGCGAAGACGAAGTGCCTGGTGGGGCGCCCGGTGGTGTAGCCGGCCTCGGCCCGGAGCCTGGAGGCCTCGATGGAGGCGGCGATCGAGCGTACCTGCTCCTTGACCGGCGCCAGGCCGATCATGCTCTCCAGCTCGCTGAGCGCGTCCTCCACGGAGATCTGCGGCGGCGCGCCCGACTTGTCATGCGGCGCCTCCGGCCTGCCCTCGCGCACCCTGACCCTGACCTGCTGTTCCTCGGCCGCGGCGGTCGCCGCCTTCGCTTTGCGGGCGAGCAGGAACCGGTAGACGAGCACGGCGGCCGCGGCGGCGCAGGCCGACCAGACGGCCACGTCGTCGGAGATGGGGGAGACGGCGGCGGCGAGCATGCCCGCGGGCGCGAGCGCCATCAGCGTGGTCACCCAGGGCACGACCCAGCGGATGAGGTGGGCGGCCGCGGCGACGGGCAGGGCGAGCGCGACCATCAGGTGCACGGAGCCGGCGCCTTCGGGGAACAGCCCGGAGAAGACCGGCAGGGCCAGCACGACCCACCCCGCGACCACCAGCGCGGTGGCGGCGGCGCGCGGGAAGCGCATGGTCAGCGCGATGAACGCGAGCACCAGGAGCACCAGGGGGAAGGTCTTGAGCAGATCCCACCCCAGCGCCGCGCCCACACCCATGGTGGCGATCAGCACGACGACGTAGAGCACCCGGCGCACGGCGGGGGGAATCTGGAAATAACGCAGCCGAACCTTTTCGAACAGATCCCGCGCCGCGGCCCGCCCCGCGGCCTGGGCCCTGTCGGACTCACGCATCACGCCTCCCCGGTCCGCCCCCGGTTATACCGCACCAGACCGACGGATGGGCGGTCCTGACACGCTAGGTGGAGGTCACGAAAACGGCTATCTGACGCCCGAGTTCCGCGCCCGCGTCCTCCTGGAGGAAGTGCCCCGCACCCTTGATGACGGGATGTCGCAGGCCGGACGTGCCCGCGATCGACTTGAGCAGAATCGGCGCCATGCCCCCGGTGATCGGATCGCCGTCGGAGAACGCCACCAGGAACGGCCTGTCGAGCGTGGTGAGAACCTGCCAGGCAGCGCGGTTGGCGGGCGCGGCGGGATCGTCGGGCGTGATGGGCACGAGGCTCGGCATGACGCGGGGGCCCGCTTTGTACGACTCGTCGGGGAACGGCGCGTCATAGGCCGCGCGCACCTGCTTCGGTAGCTCGGTCTTGCAGCCCGCCTGGACCAACCTGGCGATATCGAGCACCGGTGCGTTGAGCACCGCGGTCTTGAACCGATGCCACACATCGGGCATGGGAATGTCACCCGAGGGCAAGCCCGTGTTGGCGGCCACGATCCTGGCGACGCGCCCCGGGTGCTCGGCGGCGATGCGCAGCCCGATCAGCCCGCCCCAGTCCTGGCCGACGATGGTGACGCGGCTCAGGCCGAGCGCGTCGAGCAGCAGGGCCCGCGTCCACTCGACGTGCCTGGCGTAGGTGTGCTCGGCCTGGTCGACCGGCTTGTCCGAGCGGCCGAACCCCACCAGGTCGACCGCGATCGCGCGCAGCCCGGCCGCCGCCAGCTCGCGCATGACGTGCCGGTAGAGGAACGACCAGCTCGGCTCGCCGTGCAGCAGCACGACGGCCTGGCCGTCGGACGGTCCCGCCTCGACGTACGCCATGCGCAACCCGTCGGGCACGCCGGCGAAGCGGGGCTCGTAGGGGAAGTCGGGCAGGTCCGCGAAGCGATCTTCCGGGGTGCGCAAGGTCCGCATAGAACAACATTCTAGCTAGCGGCGCTGATGCCGCCCAGGGAATTCGCCGACGAGCACTTGCTTGGGGGTGACACGCAGGACGTCCGAGTCGGCCAGGGCGATCCCGCGCACCTCCACCCAGAACCGCCGTTGCAGCGGGTCCGTCGCGAACACCGCCACCCGGGGATCGGCCTCGATGGCATCCCAGGCCTCGGTCTCCGCTATCAGCCGCAACTCGCCGGAGGAGGTGACGGACGCGACCGCGCCGGCGACCCGGGGGCCGAGGTGATCGGCGTAGGACAGGACGATGCTGCGGGCGTACGAGAAGGTCTGGCGCACCTCCGTGTCCAGGGCGACGGACGGCGCGGCCCCCATGGGCAGGTCGCACATGATCAGAGAGGCCCGCCACGGGCCGGGACCGCCCCGCCACCAGGCGCGCAGCCCCCGCCCCGCGAACACGATCATCGCCGCGCCCAGCGACCCCAGCCCGACCCGCCACGCCCAGGCCGACCCGAGCACCCCGCCGGCCGCGCAGGCCACGGCGGACAGGACGACGAGCCCGGTAGCGGCCGGCAGCCACCTGTCGTCGCGGTGCCGGGCGCGCAGGTAGCCGCGCACCATCGGGTACGGCACCGCCACCGCCATCACGGCGGCCCTGGGCTCCACCGCGAGCGCCCCGCCCAGCAGCGGCACCAGCACCGACCAGGTCCTGCCGAGCACGACCCAGAGCGTCACGCCGGCGTTCCTCCTGGCGGTGCGCTCGCTCGCCTTCGCCGTCTCGGCCAGCGCCAGCAGGGGACGGCCCCGCCACGCCTCCGCCAGCGCGCGCACGCCCGCCAGCGCCGGCCAGCCCAGCACCACGATGCCCGCCAGTCCCGCCCACACCGGGTCGAACGCGGACGGCACCGCGGGCATCGCCCCCAGCAGCAGCCAGGCCGCGAACGCGAGCACCGACACCGCCGCCGACACGACGGCCGCGCCGAGCCAGGGGTCCCTGCAGAGCATCGCGGGCACGTACGACCAGAGGCCGACCCGCCGCGCCTGCCTGACCGTGAGCGGCGCCAGCAGGACGAGCACGGCGAAGCCGCCGAGCTGGGCCTGGGCGCCCCAGTCGAGGAAGAGCGCGCACACCGCGATCGCGATCGTGGCCGCGGCGACCAGGAGGCGGGCCTGGCGGGACCAGACCTCCAGCGCGCGCCTGGCCCGGCCCGTCTCGCGTGGGTCCACCGGCCAGGCCGGATCGTGGTGCGGGCGCGGCCGGTCCCAGCGCAGCAGGGCCAGGCCCAGGTTCACGTGGGCCTGCTGGTGCTCTGGGTCGGCGGCGAGCGCGGCCCGGTAGGACCGCTCGGCGCGGGCGTGGTCGCCGCGCAGCAGGGCCAGGTCGCCGAGCAGGACCTCCGGATCGGGCTCCTCCGGCGCGAACTTCCTGGCCGTCGCGGCGTGCTCGACCGCCTCCGGATAGCGCCCCGGCACCCGGCGCAGGACCGCCGCCAGGCGCAGGCGGGCTGACCAGGAGCCGCGGGCCAGCTCCGCCGCCCGCTCGGCCGCGCGCACCGCGTCGGCGTCGCGACCCAGCCGCTCGTGGGCCAGGCTGACGAGCCGGTACGGCCATTCCGCGCCCGGATCCAGGTCGGCGGCCCGGCGGGCGGCCTCCAGGGCGGACTCGGGGCGGCCCGCGTTCAGCCTGGTCACGGCCTCGGCGCACCAGTCACGTGAGGACCTGTCGGGAATGTTGCTATTTTTGCCACTTGGATCGGTCCCCACGTGACCCATGATCGGCTGACGGACGAATGTTGGATAGATACCGACATATGGCTGTATCTCTCTAGAGAGGTACGGGCCGCCGTGGATCAACCGATACCGCTATGACAAGTGCCTGGCATGGCCTAAGCTGCCACGCAAGCCGGAGCGCAGGAGCTCGGGAGGAGCGAGCGTCGAGCCCTCGGTTCGCCTGCGGCCGACCAACAGCACGTGCGGGCCCTGTGAAACGGATCGGCCTGCAAGGAGGCCCATGACCGTCACACAGGCCGCACCCCTCGTACGGACTGCCGATCGGGAGCACCGGGACCACCGCTGGTCCATCCTCGTGCTGCTCTGCCTGAGCCTGCTGCTGATCACGGTCGACGCCACTGTCCTGCACATCGCGGTGCCCGCGCTTACGGCCGCGCTCGAACCCTCCGCGGTGCAACTGCTGTGGATCATCGACATCTACTCGCTGGTGGTCGCGCCGCTGCTGATCATGTTCGGCACGCTCGGCGACAGGTACGGTCGTAAACGGCTGGTCCTGTGCGGCTTCGTGCTGTTCGGGGTGGCCTCGGCGGGCGCCGCGTTCGCCCCGACCCCGCTGACCCTGATCCTGGCCAGGGCGCTGCTCGGCGTCGGCGGCGCGATGATCATGCCGGCCACGCTCTCCTTGATCCGCCAGGTGTTCACCGACAGGCGCGAGCGGGCCGTCGCGCTGGGCGTCTGGAGCGCGGTCGCGGCGGCCGGGGCGGCCGTCGGGCCGCTCATCGGCGGCGTGCTCGTCGGCATCTGGTGGGGCGCGGTCTTCCTGATCAACGTGCCGATCCTGCTGGTGCTGCTGCCCGCCGCCGTCCGGCTGCTGCCGGAGTCGCGCGAGCGCAAGGGGCAGCGGTGGGACGCCACGAGCGCGGTGTTGTCCGTGCTCGGCATCCTGGCGCTGGCCTTCGGGCTGAAGGAGGCGGGCTCGGGCAGCCTGATGCCGCTGTGGGCGTCGGCGCTGGTCTTCCTGGCCGGGCTGGGGCTGCTGGTGGTGTTCGTCCAGCGGCAGACGCGGCTGCGCACGCCGCTGCTGGAGGTCGGGCTGTTCCGGCGGCGCGAGTTCGCCACCGGGGTCGCGGGCGTGCTGCTCGGCGTGTTCGCGCTGGTGGGCCTGCAGCTCATGCTCGCCCAATACCTGCAGCTCGTGCTCGGCGACAGCCCGCTGCGCGCTGCGATCAGGATGTTGCCGCTGGTGATCTCGGCCATCTCGGGTGGGCTGGCCGCCGCCCACATCCTGCCGAGGGTCGGCATGCGGGCCACGATGAGCGGCGGGCTCGGGCTCGTCGCGCTCGCCCTCACCCCCACCCTGACCTGGGGCGTCGAAGGTCATCCGGTGATGCTGGCGATGTGCTTCGTGGGCATCGGGTTCGGGGTGCAGGTGGCGCTGCTCGCCGCCTCCGACACGATCATGGCGTCCGCGTCGGAGGGGCAGGCGGGCGGGGCCGCGGCCATCGAGGAGACCGCGTACGAGCTGGGGGCGGGCCTGGGCGTGGCCGTGCTCGGCACCATCACCGCGATCGTGTACGCCCCGGGCCTGCCCTCCGTACCGGGAGTGTCCGCGGGTGGCATGGACGAGGCCAGGCAGTCGCTCGCCTCCGCCGCGCACGTGGCGGACGAGGTCGGCGGCAGCGCCGGCGGCGCGTTGCTCGACGCCGCGCGTTGGGCCTTCGTCAACGCCCTGCACACGACCGTGGTCGTCAGCGTCGTCCTGCTCAGCCTGACCGCCGTAGCGGTGGCCATGCTGCTCAGCCGTGATTGAGGTGTGCCATGTCCCGTTCAGGGCAGACAACTACCGTGAAACAGGTCCTTCGTGATCTTGCTGCTTTAGTCGCCCGCGTAGGCGTGGGCGGTATTTTCTTCGCCAACGGCTGGACCAAGCTGGAAGACGGGCTGAAAGTCACCGGGGCGAAGTTCTTCGAGCAGGGTGCCCCCGCACCCGGCGCCTGGGCCACGGTCACCATGCTCGCCGAGCTCATCGGCGGCGCGCTGCTGATCGCCGGGCTGGCGGTCTCCGCCACCGGCCTGATCCTCTTCGCCGAGGCGCTCGCGGTCTTCCTGGTGGCCCCGCCGCTCAATCCGATCAGCATGAACGAGCTGATCCTCCTCGGAGCGGCCTCGCTCCTGCTCGCCGTGGTGGGCGCGGGGCGGGTGTCGGTGGACCACATGGTCGTGATCCGGCGGAGGGAGTCGGCGGCGGCCGACGAGTTCGCCGCCGATACCGAGGCCGACCAGGTGATCGCGTCATTGCGCGATCCGGACAAGCCCGCCGCCCCGGCCGCGGAGGAGCCGCCGGCCTCGGCGACCGAGGACACGGCTCCGCGCCAGCGGCCACGCGCGCAGGGCGGCGAGTCCGGCCGCGCCGAGGACCCCGCCTCCGCTCCTGGCGACACGCTGGTGGCGGGCCGCAAGAAACCCCCGGCCCGCGGCCGCCGCCCCAGCACCGACTGACCCGCCCGCCGGGCTGGCTATCCTGGCGGCACAGCGGAGCAGGGGGGCGCGGATGGCGGCCAGGGCGGGCAGGTTGCGCGCGACGGTGCGTGACGTCGCGGCGGAGACCGGCCTGTCCATCGCCACCGTCTCGCGCGTGCTCAACGGGCAGTCCAACGTCGCCCCGCACACCCGCGAGCTGGTGCTGCGGGCGGTCGGCAGGCTCGGCGACCAGGCGCCGCGGCCGCGCACGCCGCACGAGGGCGGTGCCGTCTACGTGCGCTGCCCGTATGTGCTGACGGACTATTTCGGGCTCATCGTCTCCTCGGTGGGGGAGACCGTCGAGCTGCACGGCAGGCAGATGATCCTCGGCGCGGGGGAGGCGGCCCAGCACTCCGCGGTGTTGCCCGGCCTGCCCGACCGTCCCGAGGTCGCGGGCGCGATCCTGATCCTGCCTCCAGAGCCGGGAGACGAGCTCGTACGCCTGCGCGACCGCCGCTTCCCCTTCGTGGTGATCGACCCGAGGACCCCGCCGCCCAAGGACATCGCGGCGGTGTCGGCCGCTCACTTCGCCGGCGGCCGCAAGCTGATGGCGCACGTGGTGGAGCTCGGCCACCGCCGGGTCGGGATCATCGGCGGCCCGGTGAAGTGGCTGCCGAGCGAGGCCAGGCTGGCCGGGTACACGGCCTCGCTGGCGGACGCGGGCGTCCTGCCCGTGCCCGAGCTGCTGCGCAACGTGCCGGAGCCGAGCATCGAGCACGGCTACCGCGCGGCCTGCGAGCTGCTGGACCTGCCCGAGCGGCCGACGGCGCTGGTGGCGTTCAACGACAAGATGGCGGTGGGGGCGCTCTGGGCGGCGGCCGAGCGCGGGCTGAGCGTTCCCGGCGACCTGTCGGTGGCGGGGTTCGACGACATCGACGTCAGCAGGGCGACCTCGCCGGCCCTCACCACCGTGCGCCAGCCGCTGCAGGAGATGGGCCGGATGGCGGTCACGCTGCTGATGCGGCTGCTCAGCAGGCACACCCTGGAGGCGCTGCACGTCTCGCTGGGCACCGAGCTGATCGTCCGCGGCTCCACCGGACCCGCCCCGCGCTGAACGTTTCATTTGTTTCAGCGCTTGACGGCTCCCCTGACTCGTGTTGTCCTGCTGGGGCAAAGAAAAGTTTCTTTTCTGTTTCATTTGTTACACGGGCATCACCCCCGCCCCGAAAGGACCCCAGCCGTGTCCAGAATCCTTCTCGCGCTCGCCTGCGCCGCCGCATTGTGGCTGGCCGGGCCCGTACCGGCGTTCGCCGCCAACGAGCCCGTGAACGTCTGGCTCACCACCACCTCCGACTCGGGAGGCAGGACCGTCACTCGCGGCCTCGCCCAGCAGGCGCCGATCGCCTTCGGCCCCGCGGGCGGCACCGCCAACCACACGATCACCGTCAACGAGGGCACCACGTACCAGCAGTTCGAGGGCGGGGGCGCGTCGATCACCGACACGACCGCGTACCTGCTGCGCGGCGGTCCGGTCAGCGCGGCCACGCGGGACGCGGCGATGCGCAAGCTGTTCTCGCCGACGGACGGGATCGGGTTGTCGTTCGTCCGCAACCCGATCGGCGCCTCCGACCTGTCGCGCCCCGGCATGGTCTCGCTCGACGACACCTGCTGCGACCTGAACGACTTCGGCGCCAACGGCTACGACACCGACGTCCGCCTCCTGACCGCGCAGGCCAAGCAGCTCAACCCGGCGCTGCGGGTCAAGGGCGTGCCGTGGAGCGCCCCCGGCTGGATGAAGGACAACGGCCGGATGGACCAGATGGGCTGGCTGAAGTCGCAGTACTACGGCCTGTACGCCCAGTATCTGGTCAAGTACGTCCAGAGCTACCAGGCCGCCGGCGTCCCGGTGAACTACATCTCGGTCCAGAACGAGCCCAACTGCTGCCAGGCGGGCAACCCCACCGCCATGAATTACCCCGGCATGTCCTGGAACGCCTCGGGCCTGATCGAGCTGACCAAGAACTTCGTCTACCCGGCCTTCCGCGCCGCCGGGATCACCACGAAGGTGCTCGTACACGACTGGAACTACGGCGACTACGGCCAGATCGGCAGCCCCATCCTGGCCGACTCGGCGCTGCGCAACGACCCGCTGTTCGGCGGCATCGCCTGGCACGGCTACTTCGGTGACCCGGCGGTCGGCACGCAGGTGCACAACCAGTATCCGTCGGTACGGCAGTTCAGCACCGAGCACTCGGGCGGCACCTGGATCGGCAACCAGCACAACGAGGACATGGCCGACATCGTCACCTACGCCCGCAACTGGAGCGGCAGCCTGGTCAAGTGGAGCCTGGCGCTCAACCAGTTCATGGGCCCGCACAACGGCGGCTGCGACGTCTGCACGGGCCTGATCACCGTCCAGGAGGGCGGCGCCCGCGCGGGCCAGATCGACTACACGATCGAGTACTACACGACCGGCCACCTCACCAAGTTCGTCAAGCCGGGGGCGTACCGGATCGACTCGACCGCCAACGGCACGATCCAGAACGTCGCCTGGCGCAACCCCGACGGCTCCAAGGCGCTGATCGCCCACAACGGCGGCACCTCGGCCCAGTCCGTCAGGGTCAACTGGGGCAACCAGTCCTTCGTGTACTCGCTGCCCGCCCGCACCACCGCCACGTTCACCTGGTCGGGCACGCCCGGCTCAGGCGGCGGCACGCAGGGCACGATCACGGGGCTGGCGGGCAAGTGCGTGGACGTGGCCGGCGGCAGCGGCGCCGACGGCGCCGCCGTACAGCTCTACACCTGCAACGGCACCGCCGCCCAGCAGTGGACCCGCCCGGGCGACGGCACGCTGCGCGCGCTCGGCAAGTGTCTCGACGTGGTCGATCGCGGCACCGCCGACGGCAGCCGGCTCCAGTTGTGGTCGTGTACGGGCGCCGCCAACCAGCAGTGGACCTACACCGCCAGCCGGGACCTGGTGAACCCCGCCGCGAACAAGTGCGCCGACGTCACCGGCAACACCAGCGCCGACGGCACCCGCCTGCAGATCTGGACCTGCACGGGCGCCGCCAACCAGAAGTGGACGCTGAACTGATGTGAGCAGGTCGCCCGGCTCACATGCCCGCCGTCAGCCGGGCGACCACCCGCATCTTGTTCATCGCGTCCAGCGCCGCCACCTTGTACGACTCCGCCAGCGTCGGATAGTTGAACACGGCGTTGACCAGGTAGTCGATCGTGCCGCCGCAGCCCATGACCGTCTGCCCGATGTGCACCAGCTCCGTCGCCCCCGTGCCGAACACGTGCACGCCCAGCAGCCGCCGGTCCTCGGAGGAGACGAGCAGCTTGAGCATCCCGTACGAGTCGCCGATGATCTGCCCTCTGGCCAGCTCCCGGTACCGCGAGATGCCCACCTCGAACGGCACCTTCTCCCTGGTCAGCTCGTCCTCCGACTTCCCGACGAAGCTGATCTCGGGAATGGTGTAGATGCCGATGGGCGGCAGCTCGCGCGCGTCCTCGACCGGCTCGCCGCACGCGTGCTGGGCGGCCAGGCGGCCCTGCTCCATGGAGGTGGCCGCCAGCGCGGGGAAGCCGATCACGTCGCCGACGGCGTAGATGTGCGGCACGGACGTGGCGTAGTTCGCGTCCACGGCGATCCTGCCCCGGTCGTCGGCGGCCAGGCCGGCGGCCTCCAGGCACAGCTCGGTCGTCTTGCCCTGCCGCCCGGCCGAGTACATGACGCAGTCGGCGGGGATCTTCTTGCCGCTTTCGAGCAGGGTCAACGCACCGCCGGGGCGGCGCTCGACGGCCGCCACGTTCTCGCCGAACCTGAAGGTCACCGCCAGGTCGCGCAGGTGGTATTTCAGCGCCTCCACGATCTCCAGGTCGCAGAACTCCAGCATGCGCTCGCGCCGCTCCACCACGGTCACCTTGGTGCCGAGGGCGGCGAACATGGAGGCGTACTCGATGCCGATGACCCCGGCGCCCACCACGACCAGGGTCTCGGGGACGCGGTCGAGGTGCAGGATGGCGTCGGAGTCGATGACCGTCCTGTCGTCGAACTCGACGCTGTCGGGACGGGCGGGCGAGGTGCCCGTGGCGATCACGATCTTCTCCGCGCTGACCTTCGTCTCTTCGGTCTTCCCCTCGTCACTGGTGATCCCGATCGTGTGCGGGTCCAGGAACCGTCCCGTGCCGTGGAGCACGGTCACGTGGTTGCGGCCGAGCTGACTGCGGATCACCTGGATCTCGCGGCCGATCACGTGCTGGGTGCGCATCCCGAGGTCGCCGACCGTGATCTCGTCCTTGACGCGGTAGCTGGCGCCGTACAGGTCCCGCTGGTTGAGCCCCGTGAGGTAGAGCACGGCCTCCCGTAAGGTCTTGGACGGGATCGTGCCCGTGTTGATGCACACGCCGCCGATCATGTGCCGCTTCTCGACTATCGCGACCCGCTTGCCGAGTTTCGCGGCCGCGATCGCGGCCTTCTGCCCACCTGGTCCGGAACCCAGGACCACAACATCAAAGTCCGCCACACCGTCCAGTCTGCGGGTGGCGTGTTAACGGCGAAAGACCTCTCTGCGAGACTCCGAGGTATGTTGCGCCCATTCACCGGGATACAGACGTCTGGGTGGGCGATTCCGCCCTCACGTGCGTCACCGGGGTCGAGTTGTGAACCGCACCTCGTCACCGGGCCTGAGCTGGGCGGCGACCGGCAGGTCGGCGGCGCGTACGACGCCGATCACCGGATAGCCGCCCGTCGGCGGATGGTCGGCCAGGAAGACGATCGGCTGCCCGCTGGGCGGCACCTGGATCGCCCCGGTGACCATGCCCTCGCTCGGCAGCTCGCCCTCCTTGGCCCTGGCCAGTTCGGGGCCGTGCAGGCGGACGCCGACGCGGTTGCTGTCCTGGCTCACCGCGTAGGGCCGCGCGCACAGCTCCGCCAGCGCCTCCGGGACGAACCAGTCGTCGCGCGGCCCCGGCAGCACCCGCAACACGGCGGGTCGCGGCTCGGGCAGCGGCGCCAGATCCACGGAAATGTCACCTTCCGGGGCGCCGACGGGCAGTACCGTGCCCGCCCGCAGCGGCTCGGGACCCAGCCCAGACAACGAGTCGGTGGACCGGCTGCCGAGCACCGGCTCGACCGCGATCCCGCCCCGCACGGCCAGATAGGTACGCAGCCCGCGCACGGGCATGCCCAGCCGCAACTCCTTCCCGGCCGGAACCCAGAACGGCACCCCCATCGCCGCCTCCAGGGGCGCGCCCGTCAACGCCGCCCACCCGCCGTCCAGGAACAGCAGCCTGGCCAGGCCGAACGTCAGCTCGATCCCCGCCAGCCCCTCGGCGTTGCCCACGAGCCGGTTGGCCAGCTTCAGGCTCTCCGCGTCGGCCGCTCCAGAGCGGGGCACCCCCAGGTGGGCGTAACCGGGCCGCCCCAGATCCTGGACGGTCGCGTACGGACCGGGCGCCAGCACCTCGATCATGTCGGCTGGAACCGCACGCGCATGCCCGGCCTGAACAGCGAAGGCGGGTCGGCCGCCACATCCCACACCCGAACGGACGTGCGCCCCAGCAACCGCCACCCGCCGGGCGAGGCCGTCGGATAGACCGCGGAATACGGCCCCGCCACCGCCACGGACCCTGCCGGCACCGAGGTGCGCGGCGTGTCCAGCCTGGGCATCTCCAGCACCGGATCGAGCCCGGTGAGATAGGCGAACCCCGGAGCGAACCCCAGCCACCCCACCACCAGCTCGCGCCCGCTGTGCCGGGAGATCACCTCCGCCACCGAGATCCCCGCCAGCGCCGCCACGGAATCGAGATCCGCCCCGTCATAGACCACGGGAATCGTCACGACGGGCCCCTCCACCGCCCCGGCGCCCGCCTTGCCGCGCTCGCGGCCCACGACCGCCTCCAGCCGCGCCCGCAACCGGCCCTGGTCCACACCGGGCGCCACCACGAGCACGGTCTCCGGCCCCGGCACGATCTCCACGACCCCGCCCAGCTCCTCGGCCCGCAACGCCGCGTCCAGCCGGTGCGACAACTCCAGCGACCCGGTCTCGACGAGCAGCGCGTGCTCCCCGGCCGTACGGATCACGCGAACGCCTGCAGGACCACTCCGGCCCCCAGCAACTCGTCCCGCACCGCCTGCGCCAGCCGGACCGCGTCAGGCGTGTCTCCGTGGACGCAGATGGAACGGGCAGAAATAGGTACGGAACTACCGTCAACGGCCGTCACAGAGCCTTCTACGGCCATCTGACGCGCACGGGCGGCCACCGCGGCGACGTCGTGGATGACCGCGCCCGGCTCGCGCCGCGAGACCAGCATCCCTTCGGGGGTGTACGCCCGGTCGGCGAACGCCTCGCTAACCGTCGGCACCCCCTCGGCCGCCGCCACCTCGTGCACCACCGAGCCGGGCAGCGTGAGCACCGGCAACGAGGGGTCGTAGTCGGCCACGGCGTCGATCACCGCCGCCGCCTGCGTCTTGTCGCGGCAGATGCGGTTGTAGAGCGCGCCGTGCGGCTTGATGTAGGACACCCGGCCGCCCATCGCCCTGGCGATGCCGTCCACGGCCGCGAGCTGGTAGAGCACCTCGGCGCACAGCTCCTCCGGCTCGACGTCCATCTCCCTGCGCCCGAAGTGCGCCAGGTCGCGATAGGACACCTGCGCCCCGATCGCCACCCCCCGGTCCACGGCCGCCGCGCACGTGCGCCTGATCGTCACGGGGTCGCCCGCGTGGAAGCCGCAGGCCACGTTGGCGCTCGTGACGATGTCGAGCAGCGCCAGGTCGTCGCCGAGCCGCCAGATGCCGAAGCCCTCGCCCAGGTCCGCGTTGAGGTCGATCACCATGCCCCCATCATGGCGTCAATGACTACCTCGGCGCGACGAACAACGTCTGCGTCGCCGTGCCCACCTCGCCGTACTCGTCGTACAGGGTCGATCGGGTCAGCCCTCTGCCGGACGGGCCGATGACGGTGGCGGCGTCCATGCAGATCCACTCGCCCTCAGGGGCACGGAACAGGGAGATCGTCAGGTCCACGTTCACGAACAGGTGGGTCTGGAAGTCGAGGGCGAAGCTGACGCCGTTGCCGCTGTCGGCGAACACCGCCAGCCGCTCGAGCGGGGTGATCTCCTCGCCGTCGACCAGCGGCGTCGTGAGCCTGCCCCA
This sequence comes from Nonomuraea marmarensis, assembly GCF_043197025.1. NCBI lineage: Bacteria > Bacillati > Actinomycetota > Actinomycetes > Streptosporangiales > Streptosporangiaceae > Nonomuraea > Nonomuraea marmarensis. The sequence goes on along the minus strand of NZ_JBICRM010000013.1, from coordinate 67,545 downwards.
GACCGTGGCCGGGCCCACCTCCATGGGGCCGCCGGTGACGAAACGCCAGTCGAGCGCCTTGCCGTACCCGAAGCCCGAGCCCAGCCACGAGCGCGCGTGCTCCTCAGAACGCGGCGGGACGGGGGCGGGCGGCCCGGGAACGGGCGTCGCGGGCGTGTCCGCCTCGCGGATGCGCCAGGCGCTCGCCCGGCAGTATTCGCGTCCGCCGGACGAGACGCTCGCCGTCAGGCACTGCACACGCTTGCCGTCACGGGCCACGTCGGTCGAGATCTCCAGCTCGGCCAAGGGCACCGGCGCGAACACGTCCACCACCAGCCTGGACAGCTCCAGCCCGGGTCGCGGGGCGGTCTGGGCGAGCTCGTGCACGATCAGCGCGGTGACGGGCCCCATGTGCTGGGTGCCGGGATCCCACGGCCCCTGGGTGTGCTCCGACGCCAGGTAACGGCCTTCGCCCAAGCGCGCGTACATCGCCATGGAACGATGTTAGATCTCGTCTGGGATGTCGGCGATGTCGTCCAGAGCCGCCGCCAGCTCGTCCGGGTCGCCGCCGATCCGCTCGGCGATCTCAATCAGCACGTGCAGCACGTCGTGACGGTCGTGGCCGAGGTCCAGCAGCCGCTGCGCGGCCTCCCACAACTGCGGCGGGTCGCCCTCCCACAGCCGCGTGGCGATCTCCTCGTGCCAGGCCAGGTGCTCCTGGTCGATCGCACCGCCATGGTCGAGCTCGAGTAACGTACGGCGGTCGGCCTCGTCGGCCGGGTTGAGCCGGTCGAGCTCGATCCCGTTGTGCGTGCCCTGCAGATAGGGGAATGCGAAGACCCGCCGCGCCAGCGCCGACAGGTCGCCGTCCGGCAGCAACCGCTCAAGCAGCGGCCGGTCCAGCCCGAACGACGTCGGATCCCGATACGCCTCGGGGAACTTGCCGATGGCCTCCCACACCGCGTCGAGCGTGGCCTTGAGCCCCTGCTCCGGCAGGCCCGAGCGGTGGGCGGCGAAGCGCACCCACGCCGACATCACGTGCGGCATCGCCTCCTGCTCGGCCACGCTCAGCATCACCTTGCGCGGCAGCCAGTCCAGCAGGAACGTCTGGCACTTGGTCGGGCTGACCCGCAGCGGCCGGTTGAAGTCCTGCTCGCAGCCGTAGTCGATGATGTGGTCGGCGCAGCGCGAGGCCGCCGACGGGTCGGACAGGTGCTCGGCCGCGTCCGACGCCAGGAACTCCGCCGCCAGCATGGCCCGCCGCTCCCTGCTGTACGGGGCCTCGATGTGCAGCGGCGCCGGCCGCTTGCGCCCCGGGGGCAGCGCCTTGAGCCTGGCGCGGGCGAAGGCGTGGTAGGCGCTGTAGCTGTCGCTCACCGGGGGCGGCGTCTTCGGCTCCCTGGTGGCCTTCATCGCCGACTCCAGCAACGCCCTGGCCTGCTCGGGCTGGATCTCCTCGAACAGCAGCAGCGGATTGCCCGCCGCCTCGGCCCTGGCCTGCTCCAGCAGCTTGTCGACCTGCGAGGACACCCAGGCGTCGCGGGCCATGCCGGTCATGTTGTAGTCGACGACCATGACGAGGGCGTGCCGGTCCTTAGGCAGCGCGCCTTCGTTGAACCGGTAGGCGAACGTGCAGATCACCGTGTCCTGGTCGCCGTAGGCGTCGCGGGAGACGTAGCAGCCGGCCGGCTTGACGGCGCCCACCCGGTCGGCCCAGCCCGGCCTGGCCACGCCCGACTCCATCATCGCCAGGGCCGCGCCCTCGGCCTTGGCGCCCTGGCGGGCCGTGCCGAGATAGGCCAGGCAGATCAGCAGCGTCAGCGAGGCGGGCGTGCCTGCCTTGGCGGCGTAGTCGACCAGCCCCTCCCCGAGCACCTGCTCCACGTCGCCGCCCCTGACCCGCCTGCCCCACCAGGCACCGATCATGTCGGAGACCATCAGCTCCGCGTCTAGCGGAGAGCGCACGGCGAGCAGCTCGCGAGCCGCCTGCACCATCTCCTTGAACACGTCGTCTGGCGGGGTGCTCTCCCGGGGATCTCGTCGGTGTCGGCGCACGCCCTCACTCTCTCGTATTCCAGGCGCAAACGGTGCGTACAACTCGGCCTGGTGACCCCGATGTTATCGGGGAAAGGTCGTGCCGGAGGCGCGCATTGGATGTCGTGCTGGAGGCGCGCTTCGGACATCGCGCTTCGTGCCGGGGCGCGCTATCGGAGGCTTCGGGGCGGAGGCGCGGAGTTGACGATCGCGAGCAGGTGCTCGCGAGCGATGCGTTCCACGATCTCGGGCGTCGCCGAGACGCCCAGATGCTGCGCGCACGCGCATACGTCGGCGACACAGCGGTCGATCGTGTCCACGGGTACGGTCAGGAACTCATCGGCCAGCCTGTGGCTGACCGGCTCCCGTAGGAACCGTGTGGCCAGAGCGAGCATAGAAGTGAGATTCCTCTGGAGACCCAGGGGCAAACCCCCAGGAATGTCTGCAGGGCGACTTGCGCTCTCATTTCACCTTTTCTCGGGCAGGTGTCAAGGCTCCGCGACGTCTGTGTTCACTTCACCGGGGGCCCATTCGTGCAAAGCTGTCTCCATGCGCATCCAGCTCGCCCAGCGGAGCGAGGCAGACGAGCTCCTCGGCCGCAGCCCGCTCGCCCTGCTCGTCGGCATGCTGCTCGACCAGCAGATCCCCATGGAGTGGGCGTTCACGGGGCCGTACACCATCTCGCAGCGGCTGGGGCATGACCTCACCGCGACCGAGATCGCCTCCTATGATCCTGAGGCGTTCACCGCGCTGCTGGCCGAGAAGCCGGCCGTGCACCGCTATCCCAAGTCTATGGCGGCCAGGGTCCAGCAGCTCGCGGCCTACCTCGTCGAACAGTACGACGGGCAGCCGGAGAGGATCTGGGCCGAGGCCGCCGACGGCAAAGAGTTGCTGAAACGATTGATGGCCCTCCCGGGATACGGCAAGCAGAAGGCCCAGATTTTTTTGGCATTGCTGGGCAAGCAGTTGGGGGTCCAGCCATCAGGCTGGCGAGAGGCAGCCGGACTCTACGGCGAGGAGGGGTCACACCGATCGGTCGCCGACGTGGTGGACGCCGACAGCCTGACCAGCGTGCGCGCAGCCAAGCAGGAGGCCAAGCGCGCGGCGAAGGCCCAGTAGGCGGGCCCGAGAATCCCGCGCTGTAACCTGATCTTGCTGCGCAACGTGGAGCGACTTTGACAGGATGCGTTGACCCTAAAGGCGACCCGGCCGCGACGGGGGCTTCCGTCCGCACATGCCCATCGCCGATGATGTACTGCAGAATCCGGTCGCCCGGAGCTGCGCTACGCCGATACACAGTTATGGAGATGTGCCGCGTGGGAGACCCTGGCACGCGACGGAGGTGCCGACGATGAGCGCCGAGACCTCCGTTCCCCGTCCCCGGGAGTCGGATGTGGACATCTCAGACTCCGCCCTCTTCAAGGGCATGCTGTCGGAGGCCGAGTTCGCCTTCGCGTTCTTCGACGGCGATGGCCGCGTCCAGCGGGTCAACGACGTGTTCAGCGATGTCGTCAACGTGCCCGCGGACCGCATGCTCGGCAGGCAGCCCGTCGAGGTGCTGGCCGCCGACCTCAGTCAGATCATCACCCATGCCGTGCAGGCCGTCATCGAGAGCGACGCGCCGGTCACCGAGGGCCGCGTGCGGGTTCGGTCCTCGGAGGGCGACACCAGGCACTGGTCGCTGTCGTTCTCGCCGGTCCACGACGAGGCCGGCGAGTTGCGGGCCATCGCCCTGGTCGGGCTCGACGTGACCGAGAGCCGCCAGACCGAGGAGGCGCTGCGCCGCAGCGAGGAGCGCTACCGGTCGCTGGTCGAGGCGCAGTCGCAGCTCGTCTGGATCACCTCGCCCACCGGCGCCGTCGTCGAGGACGCGCCGCAGTGGCGCGCCATCACCGGCCAGGGGCTCGAGGAATACCTCGCCAACGGCTGGCTGGAGGTCGTGCATCCCGAGGAGCGCCCGCAGACCGAGGAGGCCTGGCGGGAGGCGCTGCGCGGGCGGACCATGTTCGAGTGGAACTACCGGGTGCGCACCCGGGCCAGCGGCTACCGCCACTTCGAGGTGCGGGCCGTGCCGATCATCCGCCACGGCAGGGTGGTGGAGTGGGTCGGCGCCAACACCGACGTGACCCCGCAGCGCGAGGCCGAGGAGATGCGCGGCAGGCTGACCGACCAGCTCGGCGCCGCGGCCCTGCGCACCGCGAGGCTGCAGGGCGCCACCGCCCAGCTCGCCGAGGCCCTGACGGTCGAGCAGGTGGTGCAGGTCATCATCGACGTGGGCCGCACCGCCCTGGCCGCCGACCGCTCGGCGGTCGCTCTGCTCGACCCCGACCGCGCCGCGCTCAAACTGATCAACGGCGAGGGCGTGCCCGAGGCGTCGGGCGTGGCGGGCGAGGAGATCCCGCTGTCCAGCTCCAGCGTGATGACCATGGCGGTCAACAGCCGCAGGCCGATGTTCGCCGAGTCGCCGGAGAGCCTCAAGGCGCAACTGCTGGAGGCGGGCGGCGAGGAGGAGATCCTGGCCAACTACCTGATCAACAGCGACGAGCGGGCGTGGGTCGGCCTGCCGCTGCTCGCCGCGGGACGGGCTTTGGGAGCGCTCCGATTCTCCTTCACCAGGCCGCAGAAGATCTCCCAGGAGGACGGCGTCTTCCTGGAGGCGCTGGCCGGCCAGTGCGCGCTGGCGGTCGAGCGGGCCACGCTGTTCGAGCGTGAGCACCGCACCGCCGAGACGCTGCAGCGCAGCCTGCTGCCCGACCGCCTGCCCGTGGTCAAGGGCCTGGTGCTGGCCCAGCGCTTCCGCTCCGGCAGCCGCCACGTCCAGGTCGGCGGCGACTGGTACGACGCGTTCGTGCTGCAGGACGGGCGGGTCGCGGCCGTGGTCGGCGACGTCATGGGCAAGGGCGTCAAGGCCGCGGCGGGCATGGGCCGCATCCGCAACGCCATGCGGGCGCTGGCGCTGACCAACCCGCCGCCCGCGGCCGTGCTCACCGGGCTCGACCGGGTCTTCGAGGCCACGGAAGAGGAGGAGCAGGTCACGACGCTGGCGTACATGGTCGTCGAGCCCGTCACCGGCGAGGGCACGCTGGCGCTGGCCGGCCACCCGCCGCCCGTCCTGGTTTCCCCGCAGGGCACGGCGATCCTCTGCGACGGCGAGCCCGGCACTCCGCTAGGCTGGCCGACCAGCCGCAGGCAGTTCCGGTTCGTGGTGCCGCCCGGCCATACCGCCGTGCTCTACTCCGACGGACTCGTGGAGAACAGGAAGCGCGGGCTGGATGCCGGACTCGCAGAGATTTGCAGTGTTGTGACCGAAGCGCCGCCTGAGGTCGTGAGTAGTCCGCACATGTTGCTGGACTTCCTGGTTGACCGGATGTTGTCTGGATATGAACAGGATGATGACGTTACCGCCCTGGCCATTCACGTGCCGCCCGCCACGAAGAGTGACTGAATGAAACAGTCATAACGGTTGCTTTCGGGTATCAGTGCCCCGCTTACGTACGCACTACTGTCTTGGTCGGCCTAGGGTGGAGGTCAACCGCCGGGAGGTGGCCGTATGGAGTGCGGGGTCGTGCCACAATGCTGTGCAGGTCCGTCGCGGTCCGCACGGCCTCACCGATCTCCGAGAGAGGCAACAGCCCCCCAGCGGGCATCTGGGTCCATTGTCGCCACGCGTTCGTTCGAGAGGTGTTCGTGTCGCCTGCAAGTTCGACTCGCTCGAAGCCACAAGAGCTGAACGAGCCCGTCATTCAGCGACTGCTCGAGCGTGGGCGCTCGCAGGGTTTCCTCGAGTCTGAGGATGTCCGTCAGGCCTTCGAGGAGGCGGACATCCCCATGTCGCACGCCGCCGCGTTCTTGCGGAACCTCAGCAAAGAGGGCGTGACCGTGGTGGTGACCGCCGCGGATTCGGCTGCGCCGAAGAAGAAGTCTCGAGGTCCAGCAAAGCGCCAGACCGCCGCACCCGTCAAGACCAAGACGGCGGCGGCCGCCAAAGAGCAGCAGCCCGAGACCGTGACCGCGGTCGTGGGCACCGCTGAAGCCGAGCCGGCCGCCAAGAAGGCGGCCCCTGCCAAGAAGGCCGCCCCGGCGGCGAAGAAGGCCGCGGCTCCCGCCGCCGCCAAGAAGGCCGAGCCGAAGAACGGTGGGCCTGCCGAGAGCAAGCAGAAGTCGCCCGAGGCCCCGAAGGCCGACACGGACGACGACGAGGACATCGAGCTCGACGGCGACGTGGAGCTGGAGGACCTCGAGGAGATCGAAGTCGACGACGAGGAGATCGTCGCCGAGGGCGACTCCGCCTCCGAGGGCGACTCCGACTCGGAGGGTGACTCCGAGGACGAGCCCAAGGCCGTCGAGGTCGCCGCCGTGGAGAAGAGCGAGGACGAGGTCCTCATCCTCTCCGACGACGACGATGACGCGCCGATCGCGCAGGTCGCCGCCGCCGGCGCCACCGCCGACCCGGTCAAGGACTACCTCAAGCAGATCGGCAAGGTCCCCCTGCTCAACGCCGAGCAGGAGGTCGAGCTGGCCAAGCGCATCGAGGCGGGCCTGTTCGCGGAGGAGCAGCTGGGCGGGGGAGAGACCGACGGGCTGCCCGTCGACGTCCGGGCCGAGCTGGAGTGGATCGCCGAAGACGGCCGCCGCGCCAAGAACCACCTGCTGGAGGCCAACCTCCGGCTCGTGGTCTCGCTGGCCAAGCGCTACACCGGGCGCGGCATGCTGTTCCTCGACCTGATCCAGGAAGGCAACCTGGGCCTGATCAGGGCCGTCGAGAAGTTCGACTACACCAAGGGCTACAAGTTCTCCACCTACGCCACGTGGTGGATCCGGCAGGCGATCACGCGCGCCATGGCCGACCAGGCGCGGACCATCCGCATCCCGGTCCACATGGTCGAAGTGATCAACAAGCTGGCCCGCGTCCAGCGGCAGATGCTGCAGGACCTGGGCCGCGAGCCCACGCCGGAAGAGCTGGCCCGCGAGCTGGACATGACGCCCGAGAAGGTGGTCGAGGTCCAGAAGTACGGCCGCGAGCCCATCTCGCTCCACACCCCGCTGGGTGAGGAGGGCGACAGCGAGTTCGGCGACCTCATCGAGGACTCCGAGGCCATCGTCCCGGCCGACGCCGTCAGCTTCACGCTGCTGCAGGAGCAGCTGCACTCCGTTCTCGACACCTTGTCGGAGCGGGAGGCGGGCGTCGTGTCGATGCGCTTCGGGCTCACGGACGGTCAGCCGAAGACGCTGGACGAGATCGGCAAGGTCTACGGGGTGACGCGCGAGCGCATCCGCCAGATCGAGTCGAAGACCATGTCCAAGCTGCGCCACCCGTCGCGCTCCCAGGTCCTGCGGGACTACTTGGACTGATCACGCGCCATCCACCGCCCCGCCCGGGATCGCTTCGGGCGGGGCGGCGGCATTTTCCCACCGTTTCGGCCGGCGTTGCTTCGGGTGGCGTCTCTGGCGCTCTGTCCCGGGAGCGCCGCAACTCCTCCCACCGGCTCACAGACGTGGGGGCGGTGCTCTCAGCTGGTCTGGCGGCCGCGTTCCCTCGGGCCTAGGAAGCGTCGGTGACGTGGACGTCGAGCGTCCAGGGGCGGTTCGGGCGCGAGGGGGGCGTCAGGTCGACGGTGTAGCCGAGGGCGTCGAGGGTCTTGGCGAGCTCGTCGGCGGTCGAGGGGGTGGCGTCCTGCTGAAGCAGAGCTCGGGCGATCTCGCCCCTGGTGGCCTTGGCCATGTGGCTGACGACCTTGCCGTCCCTGAACACCCGTACCGTCACAGAACGCGCTCCGGGCTGCCAGGCGCCCGTGTACGTGGCCGAGCGGAGGTCCACCACCAGCCCAGGGATCCGGTCCAGCTCCTTCGTGATCTGCGGCCGCCAGAACGCCGCCAGGCCCCCGAGAGGCGGGAGATTGACGCCCATCGAGAGGCGGTATGGAGGAATCCTGTCTGTGATTCTCACCACACCCCAGAGGCCCGAGAAGATCAGCAGCGACTCCTCCGCGCGCCTCCTCGCCTCGCCGTCCAGGGTGCGCAGGGCGAGATTGTCGTACAGGACACCGGTGTAGAGATCGGCGGCGGAGAGCGTGGGGGCCGTCTTGAGCGCCGTGTTCTTGGCCAGCTCGCCCGCCAGGCCGGGCGTCAGGCCCAGCACGCCGAGGGCGTCGCGCCGCTTGGAGGCTCGTACGAGCGTGGTGATCACGCGCTTGCGGGCCCGGTCGAGAGCCGGAAAGGACAGCTCCCCGACGGGCGGGCCGTCCCCTTCTGGGGCCTTTCCCTCGGACGGCGGCAACAACATCAGCACGACCCCCAACCTTACGGCGTCGCCGTCCCGGCACGAACTCGAGCCGATGGCGTGACCCGTCCTGACCTCCCGCGTTCCAGGCCGGCCAGAATGTCCGGCGGCGCAGGCCAGCTAGGCTGCGCGGATGAACTTCGACGTTCTTGTCCACGAGGCCTGGCCCGCCTACGAGCAGCGTGCCCACGACGGATGGGTGCTGCGTTACGCGGGCGGCGTGACCAAGCGGGCCAACTCTGTGCTCCCCCTGAGCCCTCCTGCCGACCTGGACGGTGCGATCGGAGCGGCGGAGGCGTTCTACGGGGAGCGTGGGCAGCGCTGCGTCTTCTCAGTGGGTACGAACGCCTCGCCTGGCCTGGACGGGGAGCTGGAAGGAAGGGGTTACGCGCTGGTCGATCCGACGTTCATCATGGCCGGTTCACCGCGCGCTGATTCCGCCCACACGAATTCGGGGGTCAGGATCCAGGACCGGCCGTGGCCGGGCTGGCTGGAGGCGTGGTGGGCGGTGGACGGGCGCTACGGCAGCGGGTACGAGGACGCGGAGCGCATCTGCACCGGCGTACCGGCCTGGTATGGCGCGTTCGAGGAGGACGGGATGGCGCTCGCCGTGGGGCGGGCCGTTCCGCAGGGCGACACGCTCGGGATCTACTGCATGGCCACCCGCCCGGAGGCCCGTCGCCGGGGGCTGGCACGTACGGTGTTGCGGGCTCTGGTGCGGCATTCGGGCACGAACACCGCCTACCTGGTCACCACCGCCCCGAACCAGGCCGCGCAGGCCCTGTATCGCAGCGAGGGCTTCGAAATCGCCGGCCGGTACCACTACCGGGTCCGGTGAGCCGGCCGGCGCCCTGAGGCAGGTGTGTTGCCGGGGGGGACTATGGGTTTTGCGCAGAACGGCGGCCCCGGACGTGCCGGGGTCGCCGTTCTGGTTACGCGATATGTGGTTATCTCATCACGACGAGCGTTGGGTCAGCGTTCGTCGTTGGGGGCAATTACAGGGGTTTCACTGAGTCGAGCCGACTCGTCCAGGATGTCGGCGCCCTTTTCACGCAACGCTGCGACGTGCTGACGCCCATGGTGAGCGCAGAACAGCAGCTCCCCACCCACAGGCAGGGTTGCGCGAATATAGGCCTGGGCGCTGCAGCGGTCGCAGCGGTCGAGGGCCGTCAGCGGCTTAACGGGGGCGAGAGCTCCAGTCACGTATCGCCTTTCGGGTCACCCCCGCCGAAGCGAGGATCTGGCGTCAGTCACTTGGAACAACATCTAACCGGACGTGGACGTTCCCAACCGCCGGGTCTCTACGCCCAGAGCGGAATGTGTCCGATAGTAATGACGATCAGCCGGTTGGTAACAGCAAACGTGTCGCCATGGCAAGCTTGTACGCGCACGTTCGGGAAGAACGGTAAGCTACGCACACGTGTTCGATGCATAGACCAGGGGAGCTGGAGTGACGCTAGTGGAGGCGGGTTACACGGCTCGTCACCTGTCGGTGCTTGAGGGCCTCGAGGCCGTCCGCAAGCGACCGGGGATGTATATCGGGTCCACCGACAGCCGCGGGCTCATGCACTGCCTCTGGGAGATCGTGGACAACGGTGTCGACGAGGCGCTGGCGGGTCACTGCGACCGCATCGAGGTCGAGCTCTACGCGGACGGCTCGATCGAGGTCCGCGACAACGGCCGCGGCATCCCGGTCGACGTCGAGCCGAAGAGCGGTCTGGCGGGTGTCGAGCTCGTCTACACCAAGCTGCACGCGGGCGGGAAGTTCGGCGGCGGCTCCTACGGCGCGTCCGGCGGGCTGCACGGCGTCGGCGCCTCCGTGGTCAACGCCCTGTCCGCGCGGGTCGACGTCGAGGTCGACCGCGACGGTCTGGTGCACGAGATCAGCTTCCGGCGGGGTGTCCCCGGCATCTTCGACGGCGCGGGGCCTGCGGCCAAGTTCAAGAAGAAGTCCGGATTGCGGATCGGCAGCAAGCTGCCGAAAAAGGTCACCGGCACGCGCGTGCGCTTCTGGGCCGACACGCAGATCTTCCTCCCCGACGCCGAGGTCTCGCTCGACGAGATCCACGTGCGCCTGCGCCAGACCGCGTTCCTGGTCCCCGGCCTGACCCTGGCCGTCTGTGACAGCAGGCACGAGGAGCGCATCGAGGAGGAGTTCCGCTTCGACGGCGGCATCTCCGAGTTCACCGAGTTCCTGGCCCGTGACGAGGCCGTCTGTGACGTGCTGCGACTGCAGGGCGTGGGCCACTTCCACGAGACCGTGCCCGTGCTCGACGACCAGGGTCACATGACGCCCACCGAGGTGGAGCGCGAGCTCACCGTGGACGTGGCGGTCCGCTGGGGCAAGGGCTACGAGTCGACCGTGCGCTCGTTCGTCAACGTGATCGCCACCCCCAAGGGCGGCACGCATCTCACGGGGTTCGAGCGCGGGCTCGCCCGTACGATCAACGAACTGCTGCGCGAGACCCGCCTGCTGAAGAACGGCGACGATCCCGTCAACAAGGAGGACATCTCCGAGGGGCTGACCGGGGTGGTCACGGTCAGGGTGCCGGAGCCGCAGTTCGAGGGCCAGACCAAGGAGGTGCTCGGCACCTCGGCGGCCACCCGCATCGTCTCCCACGTGGTCTCGCGCGAGCTCAAGGAGCTGTTCGCCAACCCGCCGCGCGGCTACAAGCAGCCGTTGAGGGCCGTTCTCGAGAAGATCGTGGCCGCGGCCAAGGCCCGCATCGCGGCCCGCGAGCACCGCGACAACCAGCGGCGCAAGAGCGCGCTGGAAAACTCCGCGCTGCCCGCGAAGCTGGTCGACTGCCGCAGCGACGGCGTGGACCGCAGCGAGCTGTTCATCGTCGAGGGCGACTCGGCGCTGGGCACGGCCAAGCTGGCCCGCGACTCGGAGTTCCAGGCTCTGCTGCCGATCCGGGGCAAGATCCTCAACGTGCAGAAGGCGTCCGTGAGCGACATGCTCAAAAACGCCGAGTGCGCGGCCATCATCCAGGTGGTCGGGGCGGGATCCGGGCGGTCCTTCGACATCGAGGCCGCCCGCTACGGCAAGGTCATCCTGATGGCCGACGCCGACGTGGACGGCGCCCACATCCGCTGCCTGCTCCTGACCCTCTTCCACCGCTACATGCGGCCGATGGTGGAGGCGGGGCGCGTCTTCGCCGCCGTCCCGCCGCTGCACCGCATCGAGCTGAGCAATCCCGGCCGGGGCAAGGAGAAGTACATCTACTGCTACTCCGATGCCGAGCTGCAGAAGGTGCTGCGCGACCTGGAGCGGCGGGGCAAGCGGTGGAAGGACCCGGTGCAGCGCTACAAGGGTCTGGGTGAGATGGACGCCGACCAGCTCGCCGAGACGACGATGGACCCGAGGCACCGCATCCTGCGGCGCGTCAGGATCGAGGACGCCGAAGGGGCCGAGGGCATCTTCAGCCTCCTGATGGGGAGCGACGTGGCGCCGCGCCGCGAGTTCATCGTCAGCAGCGCCGCCGAGGTCGATCGCGACCACATCGACGCATAGAGCGGTTGTGCGCGCCGTGCCGGCTGAGGCTGCACGGCTGACGGCGGTGTGGCGTGGGGGACGGTGTAGGGGAGTTGTTCCCTGCGTGGGCGATCAGTGCGGTGAAGGGGTCAGGCGGCCGGTGCGGACGTCGTAGATGGCGCCGGTCACCGGGAGGCCCTCAGGTAGGAACGGGGTGCTCCTGATGCGGATGAGGTCGTGGCGGAGCGCCTCGTTCTGGTCGGGCACCGTGTGGAACTCCAGGCTCCGGGTGTCCACGCCGCGTTCCTTCGTGAGAGCGTGTACGTCCGAGTCCGTCACCTTGGCCATGCCGCAGTCCGTGTGCGGCATGACGAGCACCCGCTCCACCCCGAGCAGGTAGACGGCCAGCACCAGGGTGCGGAGTACGTCGTCCGTCACCCGGGCACCGGCGTTGCGCAGGATCTTGGCGTCGCCCGCCTTCAACCCCAGCAGGCCCAGCGGGTCGATGCGGGAATCCATGCAGGTCACGACGGCCAGCCCGCGAGCTGCCCGGCCGGTCAGCCCGGAGTCCCCGAACCTCCTGGCGAACTTCGCGTTAGCGGCATACAGGTCGTCGAACGCACTCATGCCACAGATGATCCCCTACGCCCCAAAGATGGTGATTTCCGGGGTGGCGACTGGCCAGACTTGGCAAACATCCCACGAAAACGCTTCACCTTGCGTGATGATGTCGTAGCCGTATGTACGTGATCGAAGAAGGTTTGTCGTGAGTAGGTCTGAATCGCTCGCCGCGTATCTCCGTGCTCAAGCCCGGCGCCGTCTCGACCGCGTGGAGTCCAACGACGACGGCCGCAACGCCAAGTCCGCCCTGGCACTCCTCGACACCGCCGCCTACGCGGCCAGCCTCCCCGACGACGACCCGCTGATCCTCATGCTGGACCAGGCGGGCTGCTACGGGCCTCTGGGGTGCGAGCGCTTCGACCCGGGAGAGGCGGGGACCCGGCTGATCCGGCACTGGGAGGGTGGCGAACCGCACGAGCTCCTGCTCGCCCTCCCGGCCGTCATCGCCGCCTCGACGTGACGCCTTGCCGCCGGTTCGGTAACAGGCCCAGGAATCAGCGGGTGGTAGCAGGCTTGTGGCCGACGCCCACGTACCACCACTCGCTGCCTGAGAGTTCGGTCTCCCAAGCCTCGTCGGGACGCCAGTCCGCCACGTGCGTCACCCCGGGCTCGAGTACGTCGAAGCCGTCGAACATGCGCGCGACCTGCTCGTGGCTGCGGTGGATCAGGGGGGCGTCGGCCTCGTCGTAGACCTCGCGGGCGGCCACCCCCACCTCCGGGTGGGCGTCGTCGGTGAGATGGGAGACGATCAGCGCGCTCCCGGGCGCCATGCGCTCGCGGAAGTCGGCGACGACCTGCCACGGGTCGTCCGCGTCGGTCAGGCAGTGCAGCACGCCGAGGAACACCACTCCGACCGGCTTGCTGAAGTCGATCAGCCGCTTGGTCTCCGGGTCGTCCAGGATCGTCGAGGGCTCGCGTACGTCGGCGTGCACGATGGTGATGTTCGTGTCGGTGCCTGCCAGCAGGGCTCGGGCGTGGACGATCACCACGGGGTCGTAGTCCACGTAGACGACGTGCGCCTTCGGGTGCACCTGGCGGGCGACCTCGTGGACGTTGTTCTGGTTGGGCAGGCCGGTGCCCAGGTCGAGGAACTGGTCGATGCCCTGCTGGGCGACATATCGTACGGCCCTGCCGAGGAAACGCCGGTTGGCCAGGCAGATCTCCCTGCTGGGACCCAATGCCATGATCTTTTCCGCGGCCTCGCGATCCGCCGCGAAGTTGTCCTTGCCGCCGAGGTAGTAGTCATACATGCGCGCCGCGTTGGGAACGTTCGGGTTGATTCCCGTCGGGACGCGCGAGGGGTTGATCATCTCGGCCCTTCAGATAAGCACCGCCAACTACTGGACCCGATGTTAACGGGCGAGTAGCGAAGTTTTGGATCTTTCCCGCTAATCCCGCCGATGTCTGAGTGCGTAATCAGCACTGACGGCGGTCAGGATGAGCAGTCCTTCGACGACCGGCCGGTAGGTGGAGTTCCAGCCGAGCAGATTGAAGCCGTTGCCGATGAGCGTCAGGATCAGCACGCCGATCATGCCCCGCCAGATGGCGCCCTGGCCGCCGAGGATGCTCGTGCCGCCGATCACGGCCGCCGCGATGGCCGTGAGCTCCAGCAGCGTGCCCATGTCGGGCTGGGCCGAGCCGCCCCGCGCGGCCAGCACCAGGCCGGCCAGCGCCGCGCAGACCCCGCTGGCGGCGAACACCGCGACGCGGATCTTGCCCACCCCGATGCCCGACAACCAGGCGGCCGTGGGGTTGCCGCCGACGGCGTACACGCGCCGGCCGAACGTGGTGCGGGCCAGCAGCAGCGTCGCCGCCACGGCCACCACCACCAGCAGCAGGGACGCGCCCGTGATGCCGCCGAGCACCGTGGGCCAGCTCAGTGACTGGAAGGCCGCCAGCCGGCCCGGCCCCGGGTAGACGATCGCGCCGCCGGTGATGACCAGGGTCAGGCCGCGGTGCACGATGCTGAGCGCGAGCGTGGCGATGAACGAGTGCACCCGCGAGAGCACCACGACCACGCCGTTGAGGGTGCCGAGGAGGCCACCCGTGACGACGGCGGCCGCGTACCCGGCGGGGACTCCGGCGCGTTCCGTGACGATCACCGCCACGATGGCGCTCACCGCGAGCACGGCGCTGGCCGACAGGTCGAAGACCCCGCAGATCACGCACAGGGTCATGCCGCACGCGAGCAGCCCGACGACGACGGCCTGGTCCAGCAGGTTGACGAGGTTCCCCGCGGTCAGGAACGTGTCCGTGGACAGCGACAACACCGCCACGAGCACGGCCACCGCCAGGACGATCCCGTAGTCGCGCAGGCGGAGCGTCATTCGTCGTATTCGCCGGTCACCTGAGCCAGCGCTTCCTTCGTCCCCATGGCCTTGCCGGGATCGACGTCGGTCGCGATGTTCGTGGCGGGCACCTGCTTGCCGAGCGCCTTGTTCAGCCCCAGCTCGGCGGCCTTCGCACCGAGGGTCTTGACCGGCAGGTAGTACGCGGCGAACCAGCGTCCCTCCTGCACCGCCTTGACGGTCTGGCGGGAGGCGCCGTTGGCGACGTACAGGATGTCCTTGCCCTTGGCGACCGCCTCGGCCCCCAGGATGGCCTGCGACGCCCCGATGATCACGTCGATGTCCGGGTCCTTCTGCAGTACGTCCTGCATGGCCTTGCGCCCGCTCTCCTGCGTATAACCGCCTTCGAGCTGGGCCTTCACCTCCACGCCCGGCGCGGCCTTCAGCGTGTCGAGGGCCGCCTGGGTGCGGGCGTTGTCCAGCGGCAGCGCCTTGAGGCCCTCCAGGTAGCCGACCTGGCAGGGGTCGAGCTTCTTGCTCTGGCACGCCTGGATGGCCAGCTTGCCGAGCCCCTCGCCGTTCAGTGTGGGCACGTCCACGAGCGTGATGGTGCCGTCCACCTGAGGGTCCGCGGTGTCGTACCGGTTGCCTACGGGGGTGAACTGCACGACGACGGAGATCCCGGCCTGGACGGCGGAGCGGATCGCGGGCACCACGGCCGCGCCGTCGTTGGCCTGGACCACGAACACGTCGAACCGCTTGGCCGTCACCGCGTCCTGGAGCTGCTGGACCTGGGCCTGCGCGTCGAAGTTCGGGTCGAGGAACTCGGCCGTGGCGGTGTTGGCCTTGGCGTACTCCTCGATCCCGGCGAACGTGGCGGCCGAGAACGAGTTGGCCTTGGCGAAGCCGAAGAACCCGATGCGCTTCGGCCCGCTCGAAGCCGGGGCCGAGGTGGCGCCGCTGGTGGTCTGGGTGCCGCCCGTGTCGGGGTTGACGCAGGCGGTGGCCAGTAAGGCCACCGCCGCCAGGGCGGGGAGCGCAGTCCATCGTGCGACCATCACGGTCTCCTTCGTCGGTGGAGTCACAGGGCGGGGTGCGTGCGGGTGCCTGTGATCATAGAGAAACCGGGTATGTCGCGGAGGCTTCTCTGACCGATGAGCGGAAGGAGGCTCATGTTTCACGCGGGAGCGTTGCCCGGCTTCCACTTGATGCTGCAGCCGAGTGACGGGTTCTGCTCCTCGGGTACGGCGTCGCCTTCGAGCAGGGCGTCGATGGCCGCCCGCAGGGACGAGCCGGTCACGGGGACGGAGTTGCCCGGCCTGGCGCCGTCGAACTCGCCCCGGTAGACGAGCTGGAACTGGGCGTCATACAGGAAGAAGTCGGGCGTGCAGGCCGCGTGGTAGGCCTTGGCCACCTCCTGGGTGTCGTCCAGCAGGTACGGGAACGTGAACCCGGCCCTGGCGGCCTGCTCCGCCAGGTGTGTCGGATCGTCGTCCGGGTAGTTCACGCTGTCGTTGCTGCAGATGGCGACAACCGACAATCTGGACCCGTAAGCTGCGGCCAGCGCGCCGATGCCGCTTTCGATGTGCCGCACGTAAGGGCAGTGGTTGGACAGGAAGACCACAAGAGTGGCGGGGGAGCCCTTGAGGTCTCCGAGCGAGACGCTCCCGCCGTCGATTGCGGTCAGGTCGAAAGCGGGCGCGGGAGTGCCGAGCGGAACCATGAACGAGTTGGCAGCCATGGCATTCATTCTTGTCTGCGGGCGGGCCGGCAAAACGAGTCTGAGAGGTGAATTGATGGGTGGCATCGCCGAGTTCCGGAGCGTCGTGCTCGACTGCCCCGATCCCACGGGGCTGGCGGAGTTCTACTCGAACCTGCTCGGCTGGCCCGTGATCAAGGTCGAGGACGACTGGGTGGTGGTCAGCGACGGCGGGCCGCCCAAGCGGCTGGCCTTCCAGCTCGCGCCCGACTACCGGCCGCCGACCTGGCCGCATCCCGAGCGGCCCCAGCAGTTCCATCTCGACCTGCACGTCGACGATCTGGACGAGGCCGAGGCGCGGGCGATCGAGATCGGGGCGGTCAAGCACGAGCACCAGCCGAGCGAGGACGACAGCTTCCGGGTGTTCCTCGATCCGGCCGGGCATCCGTTCTGCCTCTGCCGGTGACTGACCCCGCTCGCGCGGGGCCAGTCCTCACGTGTCAGCGGGCCGACTGGGTCAGCAGGTCCACCGCCTTCCTGAGGTTGCCCGCCGCGAGCTCGTGGTCGGCCGACGCCTGCAGGTCCGGCCGCTTGCCGGCGCGCTGCGCGACGTCCCTGGCCACCGAGACGACGGCGTCGCCCACGGCGTACGGGTCGGTCTTCGAGCGTTCGAGCAGCGCCGCGGCCGTGCCCAGCACGCCCAGGACGGCGCGGGTGTCGCGGACCGAACCGTCGGCGTTCCAGTTGCGGTCGGGCAGGGCGAGCGTCAGCGCCGCGGCGGCGGCCTTGGACAGGCCGTCACCGGCGGCCAGCTTGTCGCGTGCGGCCTTGAGCCGGTCGCGCCCGCGGTCGGTACGCAGCCCCCACCCATACGGGAACAACGGGTCATACGTGGCGTCGCCCACGTTGATCGGCAACTGCTCCACCGAGCGGAACCAGGTGAACGGCAACCGCCCGGTGTACGGCACCGCGCCGAACAGCGGATCGGCCACCCCGTCGCCCTCGGTGCCGGGCAGCCAGGAGGCGACCACGGCCTTGACGTTCGACAGGTCGCCGAGCAGGAGAGGACGCCCGGATACGACCAGGACGGCGCACTTCATCGCCCCGCACACCTTGTCGATCGCGGCCCGGTCGGCGGCGGACAGGTTCAGCGTGCGCCCGGCGCGGCCCACGTCGCCCTGGCCCTCGGCGTACGGCGTCTCGCCCACCACCACGACGCCCACGTCGTGCCCGGCCAGGTCGGCGGAGGCGTCGCGGGAGTAGGTCACGGAGGACGCGCGGGAGCGGATGGCCGACAGGATCGTGGTGCCGGGGGTGATCGGCCCCGGCGAACCCTGCCAGGTGATCGTCCAGCCGCCGGTCTGGTTGCCGATGTCGTCGGCGTTCGAGCCGGCCACGTAGACCTTGGCGTCGCGGCGCAGCGGGAGCAGGCCGCCCTCGTTCTTCAGCAGCACCTGCGACTTGGCGGCGGCCGTGCGGGCGACCGCTCGATGCGCCGCCGAGCCCACGTCGCCGATGCGGGAGCGGTCGGCGTACGGGTGCTCGAACAGCCCCAGCTCGAACTTCTGGGTCAGGATCCTGGCGACCGCGTCGTCCACCCGGTTCATGGTCACGCGTCCGGCCTCGACCTCGGCCTTGAGCGTGCCGGTGAACGCCGGGTAGGCGTACGGCACCATGATCATGTCGAGCCCGGCGTTGATCGACGTGCGCACGTCGCTCGGGTAGTCGCCGGGGATCTGGTCGATGGCCTGCCAGTCGCTGATCACGAAGCCCTTGAAGCCGAGCTTGCCCTTGAGCACGTTGTTGATCAGCTCGGCGTGCGCGTGCATCTTGAGCGGGCCGTCGCCGAAGTCCACGCTGGAGAACGACGGCATGACGGTGCCGACCCCACGCTTGACCGCTTCCACGAACGGCGGCAGGTGGATCGCCTCCAGCTCCTGGCGGCTGACCTTGGTGACGCCCTGGTCGATCGTGTAGTCGCCGTTCGTGGAGGAGCCGTACTCGGTGCCGCCGTCGCCGACGTAGTGCTTGGCGGTCGCCAGCACGCCGTTGTCCTGCAGGCCGTCGACGATCGTGGCCATCCGCGTCACCAGCGCCGGGTCCTCCCCGAACGACTCATACGCCCGGCCCCAGCGGTCGTCGCGCGACACGCACAGGCACGGCGCGAAGTCCCACGGGATGCCGGTGGCCTTGACCTCCCTGGCCGTGATCTTGCCCTGCTGCTCGACCAGCGCGGGGTCGCGGGTGGCGCCCATGCCGACGTTGTGCGGGAAGATCGTCGCGCCGACCACGTTGTTGTGGCCGTGCACCGCGTCCACGCCGTAGATCAACGGCACCTGCAGGCGCGTCTGCTGGGCCTGGAGCTGGAACGCGTCGATCATGTCGGCCCATGCCTGCGGCGTGTTCTGGGCGGGCGTGGAGCCGCCGCCGGACAGGAGGGAGCCGAGCAGGTACGTGGCGATGTCGCTCTGCTTGGCCAGGGCCCCGCGCTCGGCCTGCGTCATCTGGCCGATCTTCTCGTCCAGCGTCATCCTGGTGAGCAGGTCGGCGACGCGTTCCTTGATCGGCTTGCGGGCGTTCAGGTAGGGGAGGCCGTGGGCGTTGATCACGACGACCGGCGCTTCGGCCGGAGGCCTGGTGCCGGTGCCCGACAACTCGATCGGGATGGTCTCGGCCACCTCGTTCTGGCCGTCTTGCTTCGTGCCGACGGTGAACGTCTTGCTCGCGCCGGACGCCGTTCCCGCCGGGAAAGTCAGCGTGCCCTGAACGGCCGTGTAGTCCGTGCCGGGGGTGGCGGTGCCGGTGCCGGTCTTGTAGTCCACGGCGAGGTCGGTGGCCAGCGGCGCGCCGGTGGCGGTGGTGATCGTGACCCGGACCTGGGCCTGGCCCTTCTCATTCACCGGGTAGACGGGTTTGTCGGTGGCCAGCCGCACCGGGCGTGGGGGCGCGGTGCCGTAGACCTGCACCTCGTCCCAGACCAGCGTGCCGGAGGCGGTGGGCAGGCGCATCGCGTAGCCCCACATGGCGACCAGGTCGAGCTCGCCGTCGGTGGGCGCGCCGCCGGGCTGGTAGTCGGTGCGCCGGGTGAAGCTCGCGAACGGCACCTTCACCTGCCGCCAGCCCGCCGCGTCGTCGGTGAACGACGACTCGAACAGCTCCGCGTTGCCCGGTCCGCCGCCGCCGTCCTTGAGCTCGAAGAAGATCCGCTGTCCCGAGCCGGTGCCGTTCACCCAGAAGGAGAAGCCTTCGTAGGGGGACCAGTCCTGGGTGGCGGCCAGGTCGTGGGACCAGCCGCCGTACTGGCTGATGGTGTAGACGGACTTGAGCACCCGGTTCGTCGCCGGAGCGCCTGGCCTGTCGGTGCCGGGTTCCACGGTGAGGGCCGGGGTCGAGGCCGCGTCGTTGCCCCAGGCGTAGACGCCTGCCGGCACGCCGTCCGACTCGAAGTCGGTGATCGTGCGCGGCTCGGCGGCGGCCGCGGCGGGCGGTGCGACGACGAGCGAGGCCACCAGGGCTGTCAGGGCCGCCCATAACGGCGATCTGGATCGGAACACGGTACCTCCAGTAGGTCAGAGAGCGCTCTCCCAGATGAGATCGCCAAAACCGTGCAATTCATAACAGCTCCTGGGAGCCCAAAGTGAGCCCCACCCCAAAACCTCAATCATCTGGTACGCGGTGCCAAGCAGACCGCCACCCGCCGCACATGGCTGAGCGCCTCCAGGAAAACGCCCGCTGACCCGCACAGGGCCGGCCACCGTCACGTGCGCCCCGTGGGCCGACTGGGTGGGTTCCACCGTGCCCCCACACCGTCACACCCCGGTCGGCCCCCACTGCACATCGGGCCGGGCCGCCGCCGCAAACACAGCGCGACGGCGAGCCCCGGTCAAAGCGGCAGTTGCTCATCCCCAACCGACTCGGCCCCAGCGGGCAGGGCTTCGGGGCCTGAGGCAACGGCGCCGCCGATGGCGCCGATCGTGTGGGTCAGGCGCACGCCCGAGCCGTCCCTGCGACCCAGCTCCTCCGGCAGCGGCACCGGCTTGCCCACCGCCGAGACCGCCTTGGCGGGAGCGGGGCCCGCCCAGGCCAGTAGCAGCTCGTCCTCACCCTTCAGGAACCGCTGGGCCCGCACCCCACCCGTGGCCCGCCCCTTGGCCGGGTACTCCGCGTAGTCGGACACCTTGCCGCCCCCCACCTGCGTGCCGGGTAGCGCCGTCGAGGAGCCCGCCACCGTGACCACGTGCGCGGGACGTTCGGGATCCACGACCCCGAACCAGATCGCCCTGGCTCCGCCGTCCAGCCGGATCCCCGCCATGCCGCCCGCGGGACGGCCCTGCGGGCGCACCAGGGAGGCCGGGAAGCGCAGCATCTGGGCGTCGGAGGAGATGAACACCAGGTCGTGGGCCTCCGACACCAGCTCGACCGCCCCCAGCACGCTGTCGCCGTCCTTCAACGTGATCACTTCGAAGTCGTCGCGGTTGGCCGGATAGTCGGGCACCACCCGCTTGACCACACCCTGCGCCGTGCCCAGGGCCAGGCCGGGGCCGTCGGGGTCGAGGGAGCCCAGGCCGACGACCCTCTCGTCGGGCTGCAACGAGACGTATTCGGAGACCGGATGGCCGCCCGACAACGACGGCGGGTTGGCCGAGGGTGGCAACGTCGGCAGGTCCACGACCTGGACCCGGATCAACCGGCCCAGGGACGTCACCACGCCGACCTCACCGCGTACGGACGTGCGTACCACTGAGATCAGCACGTCGTGTGCGGTGCGATCGCCCTCGCCCGGCAGCGGCGTGGCGTCGGGGGTGCGCGCCAGCAGGCCGGTCGAGGACAGCAGCGCCAGGCACGGGTCGTCGGCCACCTGGAGCGACACCGCCGCCGTGCGGGTGACGCCGGGCGCCTCCAGCAGGACGGTGCGGCGCGGCGTGGCGTATTTCTTGGCCACGTCGGCCAGCTCGCCCGAGACCACCTGACGCAGCCGGGTCTCCGAGGAGAGGATCTCGGTGAGCGCGGCGATCTCGTCGCTCAGCGTCTCCTTCTCCCGGTCGAGCTCCAGCTTGTCGTACCTGGTCAGGCGGCGCAGCGGCGTGTCGAGGATGTAGGCGGCCTGGATCTCGGTCAGCTCGAACACGTCCATCAGCCGGGTCCGCGCCTGCGCCGAGTCGTCGGAGGCGCGGATGACCTGGATGACCTCGTCGATGTTCAGCAGCGCGATGATGAGGCCGTCGACCAGGTGCAGGCGCTCTTCGCGCTTGCGGCGCCGGAACTCGGACCTGCGGCGCACGACCTCGATCCGGTGGTCGACGTAGACCTGGAGCATTTCCCGCAGGCCGAGTGTGCGCGGCTCGCCGTCGACCAGGGCGACGTTGTTGATGCCGAAGGTCTCCTCCATCGGCGTCAGCCGGTAGAGCTCGTCGAGGACGGCCTCGGGGATGAAGCCGTTCTTGATCTCGATGACGAGGCGCAGGCCCTTGTGCCGGTCGGTGAGGTCCTTGAGGTCGGCGATGCCCTGCAGCTTCTTGCTGGTCACCAGCTCCTTGATCTTGGTGACCACCCGCTCGGGACCGACGTTGTAGGGGAGTTCGGTGACGACGATGCCCTTGCGGCGCGGGGTGATCTGCTCGACCGTGCACTTGGCACGCATGCGGAACGTGCCACGCCCGGTCTCGTAAGCGTCCCGCACGCCCTGCAGCCCGATGATCGAGCCGCCGGTCGGCAGGTCGGGACCCGGCACGAACCGCATCAGCTCGTCCAGCGTCGCGTCCGGCTTCTTGATCAGGTGGCGGGCGGCGGCCACGACCTCGGTGAGGTTGTGCGGGGCCATGTTGGTGGCCATGCCGACCGCGATCCCGGTCGTGCCGTTGACCAGCAGGTTGGGGAACGCCGACGGCATGACCGTGGGCTCGGTCTCCTGGCCGTCGTAGTTGGGCTTGAAGCCGACGGTGTCCTCATCGAGCGACTCGACCATGAGCATCGCCGCCGGGGCCAGCCGGGCCTCGGTGTAACGCATGGCGGCGGGCGAGTCGTCGGGGGAGCCGAAGTTGCCGTGGCCGTCCACGAGGGGCAGCCGCATGGAGAACGGCTGCGCGAGGCGCACGAGGGCGTCGTAGATGGCGCTGTCACCGTGGGGGTGCAGCTTGCCCATGACGTCGCCGACGACGCGCGAGGACTTGACGTGGCCGCGGTCGGGGCGCAGGCCCATCTCGCTCATCGAGTAGAGGATGCGCCGCTGCACCGGCTTGAGGCCGTCACGAGCGTCAGGCAGGGCGCGCTGGTAGATCACCGAGTAGGCGTACTCGAGGTAGCTCGTGCGCATCTCGGAGGAGACGTCGATGTCGACGATCCGCTCCTCGAAGTCCTCAGGTGGGGGTGCAGTCGTGCGTCGGGCCATCTTGTGCTGCGCGGCTGCCTCGGCCGTCGCGCCGAGGGGAAGCGCATCCTCCTTCTGTCCTTGTGCTGTAACCGTAGCCGTCGGCTCGCTGGAGAAGAGTCAGATCGGCGTGTGAGGCGTCGACGTGGCCTGTCCCGGTCGCAAGGCGATGACGGGTTCCGACGTGTTTGCCTCTGGAGATGATGGCACGAGCCAGGTCCCCTGTGACGTATCCATAGTGCCTCTTCCGCCACGGCACGCGAACAACAATCATACTTGATGATCGCAACTTCTCGTGCGTTTGTTCGATCCACAGGTCGGCCCCGGGTCGCGGAACGGCTTACTTGACCAAGCAATTGCTTGGGTGTTACGTTCGGGGCCAGGAGGGTCCCGCTGTCCCGGAGGCGTCATGATCGAGTTCCATCCCGTGACCAAGCACATCGGCGCCGAGGTCACCGGGGTCGATCTGCGCAAGCCGCTGTCGCAGGAAGAGGTCGCGACCCTGCGGGCGGGCTGGCTCAGGCACCTCGTGCTGTTCTTCCGCGACACGCAGATCGACGACGAGCAGCACCTGCAGTTCGCCCTGAACTTCGGCACGCTCAACCATCCGGCCTTCAAGAAGGACGCCGGCAGCCCCATCCACGTGCTCGACCAGACCGCGCCCAAGGGGGAGGGCGCCGACGAATGGCACAGCGACAACACCTTCGAGCCGACGCCGCCGATGGGCTCCCTGCTGCGTTGCGTCATGATGCCCAGCGTGGGCGGGGACACGTGCTGGGCGAACACGTACCTGGCGTATGAGACGCTCTCGCCGTCGATCCAGCGGTTGTGCGACGAGCTGACGGCCGTGCACGACATCACGATGTCGATGAAGAAGGCGATCGCGAAGGGGCACCCGTTCGACCTGGCCGAGATCCAGGCGAAGTGGCCGCCGATCGAGCGTCCGGTGGTGCGCGTGCACGCCGAGACCGGCCGCAAGGCCCTCTTCGTCAACCGGGCGTCCACGACCCGCCTGGTGGGGCTGACGGATCGGGAGAACGAGGCGCTGCTGCCGTTCCTGATCGACCACATCAGGTCGCCGGAGTACCAGCTCAGGCTCAGATGGCGACCCGGCACGCTCGCCTTCTGGGACAACCGCCCGACCCAGCACTACGCGGTGGCCGACTACACCGAACGCCGCCGCATGCACCGCGTCACCATCAACGCGTTTCCCGAACACATCGACCAGATCAGTGGCTGAGGTTCTTTGAAACTCATCTTGTACGCGGTGCCAAACAGACCGCCACATGCGGGGGCGGTGCACTCGGCGCCGCGTACAAGATGGGAGGTTTTATAAGTCGGAGGCGCACATCGTCGGGGGAAGCTGGTAACAAGGAGAGCATGATTGAAGCCCCCGATGTGGCGATGCTGCGTGAAGAGGCCGAGGAGCGGCTGCGGGCGCTGGCTGGTGAGCACGCCAGGCTCCGCGACGACCAGTGGGCCGCCATAGAGGCGCTCGTCGTCGACCGGCGCAGAGTGCTCGTCGTGCAGCGCACCGGCTGGGGCAAGTCGGCCGTCTACTTCGTGGCCACCGCCCTCCTGCGCGAGCTCGGCGAGGGCCCGACGGTCATCGTCTCGCCGCTGCTGGCACTCATGCGCAACCAGATCGCCGCCGCCGAGCGCGCGGGCATCAGGGCCGTCACGATCAACTCCGCCAATCCCGAGGCGTGGGAGGAGATCTACGGACAGGTCGCCGACGGCCTGGTCGACGTGCTGCTGGTCAGCCCCGAGCGGCTCAACAACCCCGACTTCCGCGACAACGTCCTGCCCGAGCTGGCCGAGAGCGCCGGGCTCGTGGTGGTCGACGAGGCCCACTGCATCTCCGACTGGGGCCACGACTTCAGGCCGGACTATCGCAGGCTGGCCACGTTGTTCGGGGACCTGCCGCCGGGCATCCCCGTCCTGGCCACCACCGCCACCGCCAACGCCCGCGTCACCCGCGACGTCGCCGAGCAGATGCGCCTGCCCGCCGAGCTGCGGCCCGACGGAGAGGACACGCTCGTCCTGCGCGGCGCGCTGGAGCGGGAGAGCCTGCACCTCAGCGTCGTCCGGCTGGCGACGGCCGAGCAGCGGCTGGCCTGGCTGGCGCAGACGCTGCGCGAGCTGCCCGGCTCCGGCATCGTCTACACCCTTACTGTCGCCGCCGCCCACGAGATCGCCGGATACCTGCGCGAGCAGGGGCTGGAGGTGGCCGCCTACTCCGGGCAGACCGATCCGGCCGAGCGGCTGGCGGCCGAAGAGGCGCTGCTCAACAACAAGATCAAGGCGCTGGTGGCGACGAGCGCGCTCGGGATGGGGTTCGACAAGCCGGATCTGGGGTTCGTGGTGCACATGGGGGCGCCGCAGTCGCCGGTCGCCTACTACCAGCAGGTCGGCCGGGCCGGGCGCGGGGTCGAGCGGGCCGAGGTGATCCTGCTGCCCGGCGTCGAGGATCGCGATATCTGGGCATATTTCGCCTCGCTGGCGTTCCCGCCCGAGCCCGTCGTACGCACCACGCTCCAGACCCTCGAAGCGGGCGGCGTCATGTCCACCCCGGCGCTGGAGACCGCCGTCGACCTGAGCCGCAGCCGCCTGGAGATGATGCTCAAGGTCCTCGACGTGGACGGCGCGGTCAGGCGGGTCAAGGGCGGCTGGCAGGCCACCGGGGAGCCGTGGACCTACGACACCGAGCGTTACACCCGCATCGCCGCCGAGCGCAGGGCCGAGCAGGAGGCCATGCTCAGCTACCTGACGACGTCGGAGTGCAGGGAGCAATACCTGCGCAGGCACCTCGACGACGAGGCCGCCACGCCGTGCGGCCGCTGCGACAACTGCACCGGCAGGCACCGGTCACCGGAGATCGCCGCGCAGGCCGTCGAGACCGCCCGCGAACGCCTGAGCCGGCCCGGCGTCGACATCGAGGCCCGCAAGCAGTGGCCGACCGGGCTGGCCGACCTGTCCGGGCGGATCAAGCCCGGCCTGGGCGCCGAGCAGGGCAGGGCGCTCGGGCGGCTGACCGACATCGGGTGGGGCAACCGGCTGCGGGAGTTGTTCAACGGGGACGACGGGCCGATACCCGACGACATGTTCAAGGCCGTGGTGCGGGTCCTGTCCACCTGGGACTGGCGCGCGCGGCCCGTCGCCGTGGTCAACGTGCCGTCCGCGACGCGGCCAGAGCTCGTACGCGGGTTCGCCGAGCGGCTCGCGCAGGTCGGGCGGCTGTCCTACCTGGGGGAGCTGGGCTATCGGGCGGGGTCGCCCGGGCAGCAGTTCAACAGCGCCAAGCGGGTGCAGGCGATCAGGGGCACGCTGGCCATGCCCAAGGACCTGAGCGCCTCGATCGCCCAGTGCGGCGGCCCGGTACTGCTCGTGGACGACCGGGTGGACACGGGATGGACGATGACGCTGGCGGCGGCCCTCATCCGCCACGCGGGCGCCCCCGCCGTCCTGCCCCTGGCTCTGGCGACCGTCAGCTGACGCCCATCGCCAGCAGGTCGTAGGTGCCGAAGACCGGCCGGCGTGGACGTCCGTGGCGTGCCGGCCGCGCGGAAGCGGCGTGCTCATCGGCTCCCTATTTCGCGCTATAAGAGCGCTGCAAGGTCACCTAGAACGGGGGACGCGCACCCAGGTGCATGATCGCCTTCGCCGCCAGCCGGCAGCCCGAGGCCAGGGCCTCGGCCGGGGGCTTGCTCGCCAGCCACGGCGGCAGGAACCCGGCGGAGAACGCATCACCGGCCCCCGTCCCGTCCACGATCTTGTCGACCGGCTCGGCGGCCACGCGTACGGGATCAGGGCGGCCGTTGGAGTACCACAACGCGCCTTCGGCGTTCATCTTGATCACGACCTGCGGGAACCACGCCGTCAGCACCTTGGCGGCGGCCTCGGCGTCGTCGCGGCCCGTCAGCACCTTCGCCTGGTCGGCGTTGGCGAACAGCAGCTTGACCCCGTTGGTCCACTCCAGGAACGGCTCGGCCCCCGTGCGCTCCAACGGCGCGGAAGAGGCGCAGTCGATCGAGATCGACATCCCGCCCCGGCGGGCCATGTCGAGCGCCGCCAGCCCGGCGTCGCGCGAGCCCTCGTTGATCAGGGTGTAGCCCGACAGGTGGAGATGCGTGCCTCCGGTGAACAGGTCACGCGGCAGGTCCTCCGGCGACAGCGCCGCGTTGGCGCCGGGGTCGGAGAGCATGGTGCGCTCGCCCTTGTGCGTCACGAGCACCACGCAGGTGCCGGTCGGCCGCTCAGGGTCCATGACGAGCCGGGCGTCGACGCCGTAGCCCATCAGCTCCATGTCGCGGTTTCGCCCCGTGATGTCGGCGCCCCTGCGGCCGATGAAGGCCACCTCGGCGCCCTCGACGGCGAGCCACGAGGCGATGTTCGCCCCTGAGCCGCCGCCGTGCATGGTCACGATCGCTGGCGTGTCGCTCGCCCTGGCGAGTGCATAACGGGCGCGCGCGACCGCGTCGGTCATGAGATCGCCCACCACGACGACCCGCGTCATGATGCCACCACCTTGCATCTTTCAGAACGAGCTGGGCCACGGCAAAACTAACAGCTTCCGGGCTGCCCGTGGGGCGTACCCAGGAGACCGGACTGCAGTCGATGCACAAGCGTTGCCCAACAGGCCCACCGGTCTTGGCATTTGGGATGCGGGTTTACGCTCGACACTGTGGAGGCACCCTATCCGGCCCACTGGGAGGCCGATGTCGTCCTGGCGGACGGTGGCACCGCACACGTTCGCCCGATCAGGCCCGCCGACGCCGACCGCCTCCGCTCCTTCTACTCGCGCCTGTCCGACGAGTCGATCTATTTCCGGTTCTTCGGGCCCAGGCCGCGGCTGTCCGACCGGGATGTCGAGCGGTTCACCAACGTCGACTACGTCAACAGGGTCGCGCTCATCGCCACCATCGGCGCCGAGATGGTGGCCGTGATCCGCTACGACCGCACCGGCCCTGGCGAGGCCGAGGTGGCCTTCCTCGTCGAGGACGCGCACCAGGGCAGGGGAGTGGCCTCCGTGCTCCTGGAGCACCTGGCGGCCACGGCCCGCGAACGCGGCATCGAGCGCTTCATCGCCGACGTCCTGCCCGCCAACATGCGGATGACGGGGCTGCTGCGCCAGGCCGGTTACACGGCGCAGAGCCAGTTCGCCGACGGCGTCGTACGCATGACGCTCGACCTCACCCCCACCGACACCTCCACCGAGGTCACGGCGGCGCGCGAGCACCGGGCCGAGGCCAGGTCCATCGCCAGGCTGCTCACCCCGGGCTCGGTCGCGGTCATCGGCGCCTCGCGCGAGCCGGGCGGGGTCGGCCAGACCGTCCTGCGCAACCTGCTGGCCGCCGACTTCACCGGGCCCGTCTATCCCGTGCACCGCGAGGTGCGGGCGGTGGCGGGCGTGCGGGCCTACCCGAGCGTGAGCGCGATCGACGACCAGGTGGACCTGGCCGTGGTGGCGGTGCCGGCCGGGAGCGTCATCGACGTGGTCAAGGAATGCGCGGAAAAGGGCGTGCACGGCCTGGTCGTGGTGTCGTCGGGGTTCGGCGAGACGGGCGCGGAGGGGCGGGCCAGGCAGGACGAGCTGGCGCGCATCGCCCGTTCCTACGGCCTGCGCGTCGTGGGCCCCAACTGCCTCGGCATCGCCAACACCGACCCCGCCGTCAAGCTGAACGCCACCCTCGCCGCCACCGTGCCGGGCCGGGGCCGGGTAGGCTTCTTCAGCCAGTCGGGCGCGCTCGGCACCGCGCTGCTCCAGCGGGTGGCGCAGCGCGGCATGGGCATCTCGTCGTTCGTCTCCGCCGGTAACAGGGCCGACGTGTCGGGCAACGACCTGCTGCAATATTGGGAGGAGGACGACTCGACCGAGGTGATCCTGCTCTACCTGGAGTCGCTGGGCAATCCGCGCAAGTTCACCCGGCTGGCCAGGCGCATCGCCCGCAGCAAGCCCGTCGTGGTGGTCAAGAGCGGCGGCACCCCCTCCGGGCACTCGGCGGAGGAGCTGGGGCTGCCGGACTCGGCGATCAGCTCGCTGCTCGCGCAGGCGGGCCTGATCAGGGTCGACGACCTCATCCAGCTCTTCGACGTGGGGCAACTGCTGGCCTACCAGCCGCTGCCAGCCGGTCCCCGGGTCGCGCTCGTGACCAACTCCGACGCGCTCGGCCTGCTCGCCGCCGACTCCTGCCTCGCCGCCGGCCTCGAGCTCCGCCCGCCGGTCAACCTGGGTGCGGCCGCGGGCCCCTCCGAGTTCGGTACGTCGCTCGCCGGCGAACTGTCCTCCCCCGACGTGGACGCCGCCGTCGTGATCTACATGCCGCCCATTCCGGGCAGAACGGATGAGGTGGCGGCCGAGCTGCTGCGCGTGTCCAGTGATGCCGCCAAGCCGGTGCTCGCGACGTTCCGTGGGCATCTGGGCATGCATCCGGCGCTGCGGGTGGAGACGCCCGGCTCCGCGACGCCCTCGCGCGGTTCCATCCCGTCCTACGCGGCGCCGGAGGAGGCGGTCAGAGCGCTGGCCCACGCGGTCCGCTACGCCACGTGGCGCGCCCATCCGGTGGTCCCGCCACCCGAACTCGACGACATCGACACCGCCCGCGCCAAGACCCTGGTCCACACCGCCCTGTCCGCCACGACTCCCGCGTCTGCCGCCGCGGCGAGCAGCTCGGCGACCGACGCGATGGCCAATCCAGCCGACAAGCCGAGCGCCCCTGCTCAGCCGTCGTCGGCGGGATCCGCGGAGTCGCCGTCGGGTGTGTTCGCGGAGCCGGGGCCTCCGGTCGAGATCGACGCCACCGAGCTGCTGTCCTGCTACGGCCTGACCGTCTGGCCCGCCGAGGTGGTGCGCTCGCCCGGCGAAGCCGTCGCCGCCGCCGAACGCCTCGGCTGGCCCGTGGTGCTCAAGGTGGCCGACCCGGGCGCCTCACGCCGAGCGGGCACCGTGCGCCTGGGCCTGACGGGCCCGGAGATGGTACGCCACGCGTACGCCGAGTTCGCCGACCAGCTGGGCGAGGAGGTGGAGCTGGCGGTTCAGCGCATGGCGCCGCAGCCCGCCGTGCCGACCGTGGTGGGCGTCATCGAGGACCCGGCGTTCGGGCCGGTCGTGTCGTTCGGGCTCGGCGAGGTGACCGCGCGCCTCCTGCTCGACCAGGGCTTCCGCCTCGCCCCGCTGACCGGCGAGGACGCATCCGCCCTGGTGCGGTCCGTACGCGCGGCTCCGCTGCTCTTCGGCGAGTACGGCTACCCGCCCGTGGCGGTCGACGCCCTGGAAGACCTGCTCGTACGCGTCGGCCGCCTGGCCAACGACCTGCCCGAGGTGGCCAGGCTGGACCTGGACCAGGTGCTCGTGGGCGAGTCGGACGCCATCGTGCTCGGCGCCCGGGCCACTCTGCGTACCCCGGCGGGCCCACGCCTGGACGGCGGCCCCCGTCGGCTCTCCTGATCCGCCTTGAGCGAACCAGGCAACCTTCCTCATCCGCCCTGAGCGAATGAAGTGACCCAAGTGCACAGTGATGCCCAGATAAAAGACGTTATAGGTCGTTATATCCGGCGGGTGAGTGCACTGCCCGTCCCTGGCAGGATGGAGCCATGAGGGAAACCCGAGTCTCAGCCGCGGGCCTGCGTGAAGCGATCGAGCGCAGCGGCTACTACCCCGACCTCGTCACCGATGCGGTCGAATCCGCGCTGGGCAAGGAGGCCGTGACCGCGTTCGTGGTCCATCACGAGGCCACCTTCGATCCTGCGATGGAGGTGCGCAGGCACGTCACCGTCCTGGTGCTGTCGGCGAGCCGGCTGCTGGTCTGCCACACGGACGAGCATCCCGCGGTGGAGGGCGTCTCGACGTCCCACGCCTCCACGACGACAGAGGCCGTGCGTCTGAGCCGCGTCCAGTCGGTCGCCGTCACCCGCGTGGTGCCCGACCCCGCCTCCTACGTCCCAGGCGTCCCGCCCACGGAGGTGACGCTCACGATCGGCTGGGGTGCCATCTCCCACGTGGACCTGGAACCGGCCACGTGCGGCGACGAAAACTGCGAGGCCGACCACGGCTACACGGGCGCGATCACGGCCGACGACCTGTCGCTCCGGGTCAGCGAGGCGGCCGACGGCCCGGAGGCGGTCACCCACGTCCTCGCCTTCGCCAAGTCTCTCTCCGAAGCCACCGCCCGCGCCACCACCTGACCACCTCACCGTATGCGGCTGAGGTTCTGTCAACCGCCCATCCGTTACGGCAGAGCCGCCGGCACCGCCACCCACCGCACATGGCTGGTGGCCTCCAGGAAAACGCCCGCTGACCCGCATGTGGTCGGCCACCGTTACGTGCGCATGCTGGGCCGCCTGGGTGGTGACGCGGTCACCCGCCCCACGCGACGATCCAGCAACACCGATGCCACCAGCCACGCGACCAGCCGCAGTGAGCGACCAGGTCGTATCCCGCAGGACCCGAGAGCAGATCCCGAAAACGGGCAGATCGGCGAACGCTAGGATAAGGGGCATGCTGGTGCCGGGTTACGGCGGCGGGTCGCTGGCGGATCTGCCTGGCTCGCTGCTGGCCGCGCTGGGCCTGCGCGAGCCCAACGCGCTGGCCATAGAGCCCGCGGACCGGATCTGTCTGTTCCTGGTCGACGGCCTGGGCGCCGAGCTGCTGCGAGCCCACGCCGAGACCGCCCCGTTCCTGGCCGGGCTGGCGAACAGAACGCTCACCGCAGGCTTCCCCGCCACCACCGTCACCAGCCTCTGCTCCCTCGGCACCGGCCTGACCCCGGGTGAGCACGGCATGCTCGGCCTGATGCTGGCCGTGCCGGGCACCGGGCACCTGTTCAATTGCCTGCGGTGGACGCTGCCCGACGGCCTGACGATGGACCCCGACGAGTGGCAGCCCGCCCCGACCGTCTACCAGCGCGCCGCCCAGGCCGGGATCGACTCGGTCTACGTCGCCCCGGCCGAGTTCGAGGGCACGGGGCTGACCAGGGCCGTCTACCGCGGCGTACGCTACGTGGCCGCCGACGCCGTGGACGATCGCGTCGCCCGCGTACACGAGGCGATGCGGCAGCGACCCGCGCACGTCACGGTTTACTACGGCGATCTGGACAGCGCCGGGCACATGACGGGATGGGGCAGCGAGGAGTGGCTGCGGCAGCTCGGCATCGTCGATGAGATGGCGCAGCGGCTCGCCGAGGGCCTGCCTCCCGGGTCCGCCCTCTACATCACCGCCGACCACGGCATGGTCAACGCCACCGAGAAGATCGACGCGGAGAGCGTTCCCGAGCTGACGGAAGGGGTCGCGCTGCTCGGCGGCGAGGCCAGGGCCAGGCACGTTTACGCTCAGCGCGGAGCCGCGAAACAGGTGCTGGAGGCGTGGCGCGAGACTCTTCACGGGAAAGCCTGGGTAGTGTCCAGGCAGGAGGCGGTCGAGTCCGGCTGGTTCGGGCCCCGGGTGCGCGACGCGTGGCTGGAACGCATCGGCGACGTCGTGGTCGTCCCGTATACCGACCTGGCCATCACCGCCCCCACGAACCATCCGATCGAGGCCTTGTTCACCGGATACCACGGTTCGATGACGGAGGCCGAGCAGCACATTCCGCTCCTGGAGGTACGCACGTGACGAGCCCGCTCATCACCCCTGCCGAGCTCGCCGCGCGCGGCGACGTGACGCTGCTCGACGTGCGCTGGCGGCTCGGCGGGCCGCCCGGGGTGGAGCTCTACCGCGAGGGCCACCTCCCGGGCGCCGTCTTCTGCGACCTCGACGCCGATCTCGCGGCCCCTCCCGGCACGGGCGGACGGCATCCGCTGCCCGAGGCAGGCGCGTTCCAGAACGCGATGCGCCGACTGGGGGTGTCGGACGGGCGACCCGTGGTGGTCTACGACGACACCGGATCGACGGCCGCCGCGCGGGCCTGGTGGACACTGCGCTACTTCGGCCACCGGGACGTACACGTGCTCGACGGCGGGTTGCCGGCCTGGATCGAGGCCGGCCTCCCGGCCACGAAGGAGTCCCCCGAGCTCACCCAGGGGGACTTCACGGCGCGGCCGGGCGGGATGCCGGTGCTGACGGCCGACGAGGCGGCGGCGCTGGCCACTCACGGGGTGCTGCTCGACGCCAGGGCCGCGGAACGTTACCGAGGCGAGGTCGAGCCCATCGATCCGGTGGCCGGACACGTCCCCGGGGCGGTTAACGCGCCCACGACCGAGAACGTCGGCCCCGACGGCAGGTTCCTCGACCCGGCAGCCCTCAGGACGCGCTTCGCCCGGCTCGGCGTCGGCGAGGGGGTCCAGGCGGGCGCATACTGCGGCTCCGGCGTGACGGCCGCGCACGAGGTGCTGGCCCTGGCGGTGGCGGGCCTGCCTGCCGCCCTCTACGTGGGCTCCTGGTCCAACTGGGTCGCCGACCCATCAAGACCCGTCGCCACCGGCTGACCAGCACTCCCTAATACAGCGCCAGGTTGCCGGCGCCGAAGCAGGCGAAGCCGATCTCGCCGGTCTTGGCGGACGCGCACGCCAGCGCCGCGTCCGGCGTCTGCCCCGCCGCCACGAGTTCGTGGAACATGCTCATCACCACCCGAGCCGCCTCATCCCCCACCGGCACCATCCCGGCCACCACACAAGACGACCCCTTGGCGAGGAACGTCCCGGGCAACCCCAAAGGCGCCCCCTCCACCGGCGTACGGGACATGCCGGAATTGCACGCGGACAGCACCACCAGCCCCGCGGACCGCGACACATCCAGCAGGTCGTAAGCCATCAACGACCGATCCTCCAACGTGATCCCGGACACCAGCGGACTACGCGCATGAAACACCCCATGCGCCGCCAGATGCAGCACATCCGCCACCCCCAGCGCCTCCATCACCGCCCCCATGCGCCCGGGCACCTCCCGCCCGTCCGGATAGCAGGAGAGCACGTGCGCGACCTCGGCCCGCGCATGGGCCAAAGCGGGCCCGGCCGCGGCCACCACCACCGGCGGACCGCCCCCGCGCGCCTTCCCGAGCTCCCGGGCCCGTACCCAGGCCGCGGCGCTGGCGGCCACGCTCACCGGACGTTCGCGCAGGCACGGCAGCGCCCCCCACGGCAACGTGTGCAGCGCGCCCACCGGCACCACCACCAGCGCCCGGTCACCCAGCTCGGCGAGCAGTGGCCGCAACAGCAGCCGCTCCAGCTCCACACCCGCGGCCTCCACGTCTGACGGATCCCCCTGCCGCCGCAGCGAGTACCGCAGCCGCACGATCGCCTCCTTGACCGGCCGCACGCCCCCCAGCCGCCGCACCAGCACCCGTTCCCCGGTGATCAGTACGGCCAGCAACGACTCCTCGTCCGCCACGAACTCCACCAGCGCCCCCCGCCCCAGCTCGGCCCGCACCCGTTCCGGATCCACCAGCGAGCAGGCATGCGCCGGCGCCGTGACCGCCCGCCACCGCTCGGCCCACTCGAACACGTCCCCAGCGCACCCGTCACGCACCGCCAGCCCCAGCCCGAACGCCGCCAGCCGCTCACCCGCCCTGGCCGCATGGGCCCGCAGCGACGGATCGTCGAACGTCTCCACCCGCTCGCTCACCTCCGCCAGCCCGTCGTGGACCGCGCGGAAGGCCCCGGTGACGTCCTCCTGCAGCGCCGCCTCCAGCGCGAGCGCGTGTTGCCGCACCGGCACCGGGATCCGCGACGCCTGCGCGACCTCGCTGGCCGGCGGCTCCGAGGCCAGCGAGGTCAGCCGGGTGCCGGCCGGCATCCACCGCTCGCCCCGATGGGCGTGCCGGGTGAGTCTGGCCAGTTGCGCGGAGGCGGTCGGGTGATCGTCCACGGAGAGCGCCGCCTCGGCCGCCACCAGCCGCAACGCCGCCGCCCCCGCCAGGTCGGCGAACCCGTCCTCGAGCTCGTCGGCGCACGAGATCAGCTCGGCGAGCAGGGCGGGCGTGGCCGGTTCGAGCGCCAGGCGCGACCGCAGGACGACCTCCCTGGCCAGCGGCAACCACGACGCCCGGTCCTGCGCGGCCAGCTCGGCCGCCGCCTGCTCGGCCACCTGCCACGCCCGGCGCGGGTCGCCGGTGAGCAGCTCCACCTGGGCCAGCTTCAGCCGCGCCTCCGCCAGTGCCACGTGCGCGCCCGACGCCTCGAGATCGGGGACGGCCAGGCTCAGCATCGCCCTGGCCTCCCCGGGCAGATGGGCGGCCAGCAGGGCGCCGGCGAAGTCGGCCCGCATCGTGGCCAGCCGCTCGGGAAAGCCGAACAGGGTGTCCTCGGCCTCGCGGTAGTGCTTGAACGCCCCGGCGACGTCACCCCGGCGTACCGCGAGAAAGGGCAGGTTGGCGGCGGACAGGCGGGCCAGGTGCCGCAGTCCGGACTGCCGGGAGATCTCCAGGCAGGCGGTGAGGTCGCGCATGGCGGCGTCCCAGTCGCCGCGGTAGCAGTGGATGAGCCCGCGGTTGAGCAGCCCGCCCGCCAGGAACCTGCGGTCGTCGATGGTCCCCGGCGCCGTCACCAGGGCGCGCAGCGCGCGGTCGCAGGAGGCGATGGCCTCCTGGTGGCGGCCGAGATGCGCCAGGGCGACCGCGCGCTGGGTGTCGAGCTTGGCGCGGTCGAGCGGTGACAGGTGGGCCCAGGCCAGGGCGGCCACGCGCAGGGCCTGCAGGGGGTGGCCGCGTTCGGTGCGTACGGTGACCAGCGACAACCGCGCCTGCGCCAGCCGTTCCTGCGGCGCTCCCGGGGTGGCGATGGCCTCGCGGAGGTGGTGTTCGGCGCTCTGGAGGTCGCCCAGCTCGCGGGCGGCCAGCGCCATCGCCCTGAGCGCGATGACCTCGGCCTCCGGAGCGCCGGCGCGACGGGCGGCGGCGAGCACGACGCGGCCCGCGTGCAGGGCGTGATCGGGATCGATCAGAGAACGCATCATGGCGGCCTCGGCCGCCCTGATGAGCGGGTCGAGGTCGTGGGATGAGTCCGGTGTTGCACTCATGGCGTGCCTTGGTGGAAAACGGCCGGGAGAGGGCGCGGCTCTCCCGGCCGGTCGTCGGTATGGGGGGTCAGGGCCGGATGCGCACCCACCTGGTTTGTACGGGTGCGTGGCCCGGCCGGTGGCACACCACGCTGAGCCAGCCGGGAGGCAGACCGATGGCGATGAATTGTCCGGTGGGGGCGATACGCCTGGTGAGCGTGAGGGTGGGGGTTCTTACATCGACGAGGGCGCCCTCTCCTGGGTAGGGGAAAACCTGTCCGGCGACGTCGATGAGCCCGTCGCCTACCGTCACCTCCAGATCGAAGGTGAGGCCGGCCGCGACGAAGCGCACCAAGTGCGAACCATCGTCGTCGCGCATGCCGCGGATCGCGGCACACTCGGCGACCTTGGCGGTCACCGCCCGGGGAACCCGAAGCCCATAGGCGTCACGCGCGGCGGCGGACACGTGACTCGGGATCGGGTCGTTCCCGGCGGCCAGCCGGAGAGCCGCCAGAAAGTATTCGTCGTTGATCATTGCGCTGTCTCCTGTAGTGAGATCAGAGTGCGCAGTTTTTCCAGGCAGCGGGCCCGGGTCGGGCCGACGCTGCCCACGGGCAGTCCGAGCCGCGACGCCATCTGCTGACTCCCGAGATCGATCGCGACCAGCTGGAGTAGCGTGCGGCAGGGCTCTTGCATGGTGGAGACCGTCTTCCAGAGCAGGCGCCTGCCGTCGGCCTCCAGGACGGCGGACGCTGGGTCAGGGTCTTCGACGACCTCGAAGGAGGAGACTCCCGGACGCGCCTTCCGCAGGAGCAGGAGGGCCTCGTGGCGCACGGTCGTCATGAGCCAGCCCCCTACTCTCGCTGGATCCCTGATGTTCTGGAGTTGCTGGAGCAGGCGCAGCCAGGTGCCCTGGACCGCGTCCGCCGCATCGGACGGGCTCAAGCCGCACGCGCGGGCCACGGCCCACATGCGCGGCCCGAACCTGGTCTCCAGCGTGTCCCAGGCCGATCGGTCGCCGTCGGCCGCGGCTTCGAGCAGCTCCGCTGGCTCGCGGGGATCGCGCACGCGGCCTCCCTTCGTCCGGCACGAAGAGGCTGAACATGCCTCCTCGTGATTGGCTGAGGACTGAGCGTAAACTCTACAGACTCGCCGGGAAGAGAACTCCCAGATCGGGAATTTGCCGGGTCCCCTCGGAGCCGAGGAGCCGCTCGGCCGCCTCCTTCGCCGGCTCGTCCCTGGCCGCGTCGGCGATGGCCCCCGCCACCAGCGCGGTGGCGAACGACGTGCCGCTCCACGCCGCGTATCCGGCGAAGTCGCCTCCGTCGAGGAAGCTGCTGGCCAGCCAGTCGCCGCGGGCGCAGGCGTCCACCCAGGTGCCGTAGCCGCTGTAAGGGGCCCTGCGCTCCTGGGAGGCGTCAAGAGCCGCCACGCCGACGGTGGACGGCAGCGCCGCCGGCCAGAACGGGCGGTCGGAGCCGGTGTTCCCGGCGCAGGCCACTGTCACCGTGTCGCTCAGCGCGCCGATGGCGTCAGCCAGCAGGGGAGGCGGCCTGTCGTCGAAGGTGTTGCAGCCGAAGGACAGGTTGAGCACCTGCGGGGGCCGCTCGCGCAGCCGGTGGAGGGCGCGCACCACCGCGGCCTCGTCGCCGATGCCGTCGCCGTCGAGCACCCGGTGCACGCTGAGCGCCACGCCGGGCGCCCGGCGCGCCAGCAGGCCCGCGATGAACGTGCCGTGCCCCGCCTGCGCGCCCTCCGAGGCGTCGGCCTCCTCGGGGCCGAGCCGGCCGTACCAGTCGCCGCTGGACCACCACGGGTGCTTGGCGACGCCGGTGTCGAGCAGGCCCACGACCACGTTCGAGCGCGACTTGCCCGGTTTGAAGCCGATGGCCGGGGTGGGGAAGGGTCTGGACGCGGGACCGCCGAAGAACAGGGGCTGGCCGCGGAGCACGTGATTGGGGGACGCCCTGAGACCCTGCTCGCGCAGGTCGGCCGTGATCTCGCAGGGGTCGACGCCGGGCGACAGGTGGATGACGCAGATCCCGTCCGCCTCCGAGACCGCCTGGGTCCAGCGTGCCGCGGCGGACAGCGCTGCCCGGTCGGTCAGCACCTGACCTGGCCTGATGAACGCCGCGCCGACAGATTGGATTTCCATGAGCGGGTATGTTTCCCCCGCTCGGCGGACTGTCACGCGCCACTCCCGCACCAACTTGGTATGGCCCCCCTCTGGTGCCGGGTAGCGACCGACGGTAGTCTCTCCCTAGTCACTTGTGATCATCCCAGGACGAGGCCGTTGGGGAAGGCGCACCTCGTACCGAAACGGGAGGTCCGGTGTCTGCTCGTGGCGTCCTTTACGTCCACTCGGCTCAGCCCGCGCTGTGCCCTCACATCGAATGGGCAGTCGCGGGCGCTCTTGGCGTGCCCGTAGACCTGACGTGGACTCCGCAACCTGCCGCGCCCAACGTCGTGCGCGCACAGGCGGAATGGGAGGGCCGGGCGGGCATCGCCGCGGCCATCGCCTCCTCGCTCATGGGCTGGCAGCGACTCAGATTCGAGATCACCGAGGACGCCTCTCAGGGCGTGGACGGGTCCCGGCATGCCTATACGCCGACGCTCGGCGCCTTCACGGCGGTCATCGGCGCCGCGGGCGACATCATGATCCCCGAAGACCGGCTCCGCGCCGCGATGCTGATGGCTGCGCAGGGGCGGTGCGAGCTGGAGGACGAGCTGGACAAGATGCTCGGCCGGCCGTGGGATGAGGAGCTGGAGCCGTTCAGGTACGCCGGGGACGGTGCCCCGGTCCGCTGGCTGCACGCCGCCGTCTGACGCCCCGCCCCGCTTACGGGCAGCCGAAGAGGCCCCGCACCGACGTCGGTGCGGGGCCTCTTGCAGGAGAGCTACAGCGGGATGTTGCCGTGGGCGCCCCTGGCCGGGGTGGCCTGGGCGAGTATCTTGGCGATCGCGCCGCGGGTCTCCCCGGGCTTGATCACTTCGTCGATGACCCCGAGCTCCTGCGCTCTGGCCAGCCCGCCGGCGAGCTTCTCGTGCTCCTGGGCCAGGCGCTGCTCCAGCTCGGCTCGATCCTCCTCCGGCGCCGCCGCCAGCTCGCGCCGCTTGAGGATGCGCACGGCGGCCACCGCTCCCATGACCGCGATCTCGGTCGTCGGCCAGGCGAACACCTTGGTCGCGCCCAGGGCGCGGGAGTTCATCGCGATGTACGCCCCTCCGTACGCCTTACGCGTGACCAGCGTGACCCGCGGCACCGACGCCTCGGCGAAGGCGTGCAGCAGCTTGGCCCCGCGCCGGACCACGCCGTCGTGTTCCTGCCCGACCCCCGGCAGGTAACCGGGCACGTCCACGAGGACAACCAACGGAACGCCGAAAGCGTCACACATACGTACGAAGCGGGCGGCTTTTTCGGCGGACGTGGCGTCGAGGCAGCCGCCGAGCCGCATCGGGTTGTTGGCGATCACACCGACCGTCCGGCCACCGAGGCGGCCGAGCGACGTGACGATGTTCGGCGCCCACTTGGGGTGCAGCTCGATGCCGGGCTCGTCGAGCAGGCCGTTGACCAGCGGCTTGACGTCGTATGCGCGGCGCGGGGAGTCGGGCAGCAGCGTGGAGAAGTCCACTTCCCCGATTTCTCCCGTGCGCACCCGGCCCTGGTGGCCGAGGAGCGTGGCGAGCTGGCGCGCCTTGACGTACGCGTCGGTCTCGCTCTTTGTGACGATGTGCACGACGCCGCTGCGCTTGCTGTGGGGCTCGGGGCCGCCCAGGGCCGCACTGTCGACGTTCTCGCCGGTGACGCTGCGGACCACGTCGGGGCCCGTGACGAAGATGCGGCCGGAGTCGGCCAGGATGACGAGGTCGGTGAGCGCGGGCCCGTAGGCGGCGCCGCCGGCGGCGGGGCCGACGACCACGGAGATCTGCGGCACGACGCCGGACGCCTTGGTCATGGCGGCGAACACCCGCCCGACGGCGTGCAGCGACTCGACGCCTTCGGCGAGTCGCGCACCGCCGGAGTGCCAGATCCCGATGACCGGCACCCGTTCGCGGACGGCCACGTCGTAGGCGTGCACGATGTGCTCGCAGCCCTCGCTGCCCATCGCGCCGCCCTGGAAGCGGGCGTCACTGCAGAAGGCGACGACGGGGACACCCTCGACGCGGCCCATGGCGGCCAGCACGCCGCTCTTGTCTATGGAGGTCATGAGCCGCAGCGAGCCCTCGTCGAGCAGCGCGGTCAGTCGGACGACTGGATCACGCGGATCGGCAGGCTCCTGATCGGAGCCCTCGGTCGCCACCCGGTTGTCCAGCACGGTCATTTAAGCCCCCTTAAACACGACGGCCACGTTGTGCCCGCCGAATCCGAACGAGTTGTTGACCGCGGCGATGTCGCCGTCCGGCAGCGGGCGGTTCTTGCCGTAGACCAGGTCCACCTCGATGCCGTCGTCGAGGTCGTCGAGGTTGATGGTGGCGGGGACGATCCGGTCCTGCAGCGCCTTGATCGTGAAGACGGACTCGATGCCGCCCGCGCCGCCGAGCAGGTGCCCGGTCATGGACTTGGTCGAGGTCACCAGCGGGTGGGTGCCGATGGCCTTGGCCACCGCCTGCACCTCGCCGACGTCGCCCGCGGGAGTCGAGGTCGCGTGCGCGTTGACGTGCTTGACGTCCAGGCCGCTGATGCCGGCGTCGGTCAGCGCCTGCGTCATCGCCATGATGATGCCCCGGCCCTCGGGCTCGGGCTGGGTGATGTGGTGGGCGTCGGCGGAGTAGCCGACGCCGGCGCAGTAGGCGTAGATCCGCGCGCCGCGCGCCTTGGCGTGCTCCTCGGACTCCAGCACCACGATGCCGGCGCCCTCGCCGAGCACGAATCCGTCGCGGCCGCGGTCCCACGGCCTGGACGCGCCCTGCGGGTCGTCGTTGCGGGTGGACATGGCCCGCGCGGCGGCGAAGGCGGCCATGTTGAGGCCGTGGATGGCGGCCTCGGTGCCACCGGCGACCACCACGTCGGCGCGGCCCACCCTGATCATGTCCATCGCGTGGCCGATGGCCTCGGCTCCGGACGCGCACGCCGACACG
Source organism: Nonomuraea marmarensis (assembly GCF_043197025.1). NCBI lineage: Bacteria > Bacillati > Actinomycetota > Actinomycetes > Streptosporangiales > Streptosporangiaceae > Nonomuraea > Nonomuraea marmarensis. Next base: position 26,795 of record NZ_JBICRM010000013.1, on the reverse strand, counting down.
GTGGCGTGCACGCCCGCCTGGGCGCCCAGGTCGAGGCCGATCCAGGCGGCGGGGCCGTTGGGCATGAGCATCGGCACGGTGAACGGCGACAGCCGGTTCCAGCCGCGCTCGCGCCAGGTGTCGTAGGCGCTCAGCGTCGTGGAGATGCCGCCGATGCCGCTGGAGACCACGACGCCGAGCCGCTCGGGCGCCACCTCGGGGGCGCCGGCATCCTGCCAGGCCTCCCTGGAGGCGACCAGCGCGAACTGCTCACTGCGGTCGAGGCGGCGGGCCTCCGGCCGCGGCAGGACCTCGGTGGGATCGACGGCGGCCGTCCCCGCGAACTTCACGGGGACGGTGTCGATCCAGTCCGTGGTCAGGGTCTCGACACCCGACTGACCGGCGAGGAGCGCCGTCCAGGACGAGGTGACGTCTCCACCGATGGGCGTCGTCGCGCCAAGTCCGGTGACGACGACACGTACCCGGTTCGCACTCACGTTTTCGCGCTCCTTGCTAGTCAGGGATGGGGTCTGTCAGTGCTGGATGAAGTTGAGGACGTCCTTGACCGTCTTCAGGTTCTTGAGCTGGTCATCGGGGATCTCGACGCCGAACTCGTCCTGGGCGGCCACGGCGATCTCGACCATGGACAGGGAGTCGATGTCGAGGTCGTCCACGAAGCTCTTCTCAGGGGTCACGTCGGTCGCCGGGATGCCGGTGATCTCGTTGATGATCTTGCCGAGGCCCGCGAGGATGTCCTGCTCGGTGGCTGCCATGACGCTGGTTCTCCTTTGGTTTTCTGGGTTCTGTGCGGCCACGCCGCACAAGCTCTGACGAGTACGGCGCAGCCGTACGGGATCCTACGGAATCTCGATCACTTGGCCCGCATAGGTCAGGCCGGCGCCGAAGCCGAGCACGAGCGCGAGACCGCCCGAGCGCACCTCGCCGCGCTCCAGCATGCGCGAGAGCGCCAGCGGGATCGAGGCGGCGGAGGTGTTGCCCGCGTTGACGATGTCGCGGGCGACGACGGCATTGTCGGCGCCGAGCTTGCGGGCGATGGCCTCGACGATGCGCAGGTTGGCCTGGTGAGGCACGAACGCCGACAGCTCCGACGGGTCCACGCCCGCGCGGGAGCAGGCTTCGAGGGCCACCGGGTGCAACGTGGTGGTGGCCCAGCGGAAGACGGTCTGGCCCTCCTGGTGGAGGTAGTCGTCGCGGTCCTTGATGGCGATCGCGTCGGCCTTGTCGCCGGCGCTGCCCCACACCACGGGGCCGATGCCGGGCGTGTCGGACGGGCCGACCACCGCGGCTCCGGCGCCGTCGGCGAAGATCACGGCGGTGGACCTGTCGGTCCAGTCGACCCACTGCGACAACTTCTCCGCGCCGATGACCAGCACGTTCCTGGCCGACCCGGCGCGTACGGCGGCGCTGGCGGTGGCGAGCGCGTAGCAGAATCCGGCGCAGGCGGCGTTCACGTCGAACGCGCCGGGCGCCTTGATGCCGAGGCGGTGCGCCACGACGGCGGAGGCATTGGGGATCTGGGTCTCGAGCGTGCACGTGGCGACAATGACGAGGTCGACGTCCTCGGGGGACAGGCCGCTGGCGGCCAGCGCCTTGCCGCCGGCGATGGTGGCCATGTCCTCGACGGACTCCCCGGCGGGCGCCACCCTGCGCTCCTTGATGCCGACCCGGGACTGGATCCACTCGTCGTTGGTGTCCATGGTCTTGGCCAGGTCGTCGTTGGTGACGACGTTCGCCGGCTGGTAGTGGCCGAGGGCCAGTACCCTGCCGCCTGGGGCGATGTCGGGAATCCTCACTTGATCAGCTCCCTGGCCGCGTCGAGGTCGTCTGGAGTCTTCAACGCCACGGTCCGCACGCCGCGCAGGCCGCGCTTGGCCAGCCCGGTCAGCGTGCCGCCGGGCAACAGCTCGATCATCTCGGTGACGCCGAGGCTCGCCATGGTCTCCATGCAGGCGTCCCACCTGACGGGGCTGCTGATCTGCCTGACCAGCCGCTCGACGAACTCGGCGCCGGTGGCGACGGCCTGGCCGTCGGCGTTGGACAGCAGCGTCACGCCCGGGTCGGACGGCTCGACGGCCGAGGCGGCCTCGCGCAGGCTCTCCACGGCCGACGCCATGTGGCGGGTGTGGAACGCGCCCGCCACGGAGAGCGGGATGAGCCGGGCGCGGGCCGGTCCGTCCTCCTTGAACGCGGCCAGCTGCGCCAGCGTGCCGCCCACCACGATCTGGCCGGCGCCGTTGATGTTGGCGGGGGTCAGCCCGTGCCGCTCGATCGAGGCGAGCACCTCGTCCTCGACGCCGCCGAGCACGGCGGTCATGCCGGTCTCGGTGATGGCGGCGGCCTTGGCCATGGCCTGGGCGCGGTCGCGGACGAGAGTGAGCGCCTGCTCGTGGGTGAGCACCCCGGCCAGCGCGGCGGCGGCGAACTCGCCGACGCTGTGGCCCGCGAGCACGTCGGGAGCCGCGCCGAGCGCCTCCGCCGAGGCCAGTGCGGCGGCCACGAGCAGCGGCTGGGCGACGGCGGTGTCGCGGATCTCGTCGGCGCCCCCGGTCGTGCCGTAGGCGATCAGGTCCAGCCCGACGACCTCCGACCAGGCGCCGAGCCTGTCCGCCAGACCGGGCAGCTCGAGCCAGGGAGTCAGGAACCCTGGAGTTTGGGCACCTTGGCCCGGAGCGACGAGTAGAAGCACAAAACCACCTTGCCCTGTAGAACTCCGACACGCGGATGGTGATCCGTACGAACTTTGTCCTGCGTGTTTTGTAGGAACCCTACAGTGAGAATTTCGGCGGCATTACGTTAGGGCCCGCCAGGTTACGGAACTCTCTGAGAGCCTGCCGAGGATGAGGCCGACCTGCAGAGTGAAGGCGGACCGGCCCTCCGTGGGCTGGTATCCGGTCAGCTCCGTGATCTTTTTGAGACGGTAGCGCACGGTGTTGGGGTGGACGAACAACAAGCGCGCCGTGGCCTCCAGCGAGGTGCCCTGCTCCAGGTACGTGGCCAGGGTATCGAGCAGCGGCGTGCCGGCGAGCGGCAGGTAGACGTTCTCGATGAGCTGCTCCCTGGCGTCGGTGTCGCCGTCGAGCGCCCGCTCGGCCAGCAGGTCCTCGGCGTGCACCGGCCTGGGCGCGTCCGGCCAGCCGGCGGACGCCTTCAGCCCGGCCAGCGCCGCCCTGGCGGACCTGGCGGCGGCGTGCAGGTCGGGGACCTCGGGGCCGATGACGATGGGGCCCACGCCGAAGCGGGCCACGACCTGCTTGGCCGCGTCGTTGACGCTCTCGGCGCCGCCCACGATCACGATCAGCCGGTCGGCCTGCACCCCGGCGAGCAGGTCCATGCCGATGCGGCGGCCCTTCTCCCGCAGGCCGTCGATGGTCGCCCGCGGGTCGCCCTCGGGGGCGTGGCCGGCGATGACGACCACGGGGGAGGAGGTCCAGCCGAGCGCGGCGGCCCAGGAGTGCAGGCCGTCGTCCACCTCGCCACGCACGAGGGCGTCCACGATCAACGCCTCCAGCCTGGCGTCCCACGAGCCCCTGGCCTCGGCCTCGCGGGCGTAGACGTGGGCGGCGGCGAAGGCCACGTCGCGGGTGTAGCGCAACATGGCCTGCTGGAGCTGGTCCTCGCCGCCGGGCGCGGCCAGCTCGTGCGTCTGCGCCTCGACCACCTCGACCACGACCCGGACGATGTCGACGGTCTGCTGCAGCGAGATCGACCGCTTGAGCTCGCGCGGGGCCGTGCCGAAGAACTCGATGCTGGGCGTGTCCCTGCCTGCCTGCTCGAACCACTCGACGAACGCCGCGATGCCGGCCTGGGCCACGAGCCCCACCCACGACCGGTCCTCGGCGCTGAGCGCGCGGAACCATGGCAGCTGCTCGTCCATGCGCGCCATCGCCGCCGTGCCGAGCGAGCCCATGGCCCGCTCCAGCCTCCGTGTGGTGTCCTCCCGGGTCCGGTCTGTCACGTCTCCTAGAGTGCCAGGTCCGCTCAGATGACCGCGACGGCGGTGATGAGTCCGATCGCCACGTTGGTGACCGCGAGCAGCCGCGCGCCGGGCTGCAGCTCGGGCTCCTTGACCAGCTCGCGTACCGAGATGCCGACGATCCGGTCGAACAGCAGCATCGCCACGGTCTGCACCACGATGCCGACCAGGCCGAACACCGCCGTGCCCGCCAGGCCCTCCGCCAGCCTGCCGCCGGAGGCCCAGATGGAGGCGGCCACGATCAGCCCGACGGCGGCCAGGGCGGAGGAGGTCAGCAGGGTGGCGTTCGGGTTGCGCTCGGTGCGGATGACCTCGCTCAGCTTGCCGGGGGTGGCCCAGTCGATCACGTAGAAGCCGACGATCATCAGGATCACGCCGACGGCGGCGTACGCGGCGATGGCGCCCGCACCGCGGGCAAGGGTTTCGAGAAGAGTCACGTCTGTCCAATCATGGGGGTGTCAGTCGGCGATGCGGTGCGGTACGAAAGAGGAGGTGTCGTCGGTGATGTAGCCGGTCGTCTCCCTGATGCCGAGCCCGGCGGCCTCGTCGGCGACCACCCAGGCGCCGAGCACCGGCCGTTGTCCCTCGAACACCGGCAGGGCCTCGAAGCCCTGGAAGACGTAGCCTTCCTGGCCGTAGGTGCCGGGGGTCTCCTGCGTCTCCTCCGGGGTGACGATGCGCATGGAGGCGCCCTCCCTGCCGAGCAGCGGCTTGGCGATGTAGGAGGTCAGCTCCCGGGGACCGTCGAGGTAGGCGGGCAGCAGGCTGGGATGGTCCGGATAGAGCTCCCACAGGATGGCCAGCAGCGCCTTGTTGGACAGCAGTGTCTTCCACAGCGGCTCGATCCAGGTGGCGTGCCGTACGGCGTGCCGCCCGAACTCGTCGGCCAGCATCCACTCCCAGGGGTAGAGCTTGAACGCCGAGCGGATCATCCGCCCCTCGACGTCCATGAAGCGGCGGTTGAGGGCGTCCCAGCCGATGTCCTCCATGGCGATGGCCATCGTCTGCAGGCCCGCCTGCTCGGCGGTCTCCTGCAGGTACGCCACCGTCATGGCCTCCTCGCCCGTCTCGTCCATGTTCGTGAACGCGAAGTGCGTCGGCCCCGGCGGCAGCGACAACGTGCGCCAGCGGTCGATGAGCCGCTCGTGCACCGAGTTCCACTGGTCGCCGCCTGGGTGGACGTCCTGCAGCCAGAACCACTGCACCACCGAGGACTCCACGAGCGAGGTCGGCGTGTCGGCGTTGTACTCCAGCAGCTTGGCCGGTCCCGTGCCGTCGTAGCGCAGGTCGAAGCGGGCGTACACGTGGGGGTCGCGGCGCTCCCACGAGCGCGCCACCTCCTCCCACGCCCACGCGGGGATGGCGAAGTCGGCGAAGCGCCCGGCCGAGACCACGTGCTCGACGGCGCGCAGGCACATGCCGTGCAGCTCCTCGACCTGCTCCTCCAGCGCCTCGACCTCGTCCATCGAGAAGATGTAGTGGACGGACTCGTCCCAGTACGGCCTGCTCAGCCCGGACGGGTGGGCGGCCCGATGGTAGGCCAGGCCCTGGCTCTCGATCGTCTTCTCCCAGCCGTCCCTGGGGGTGCCATGCTCACGGCGCACGGGTCAGCTCCCGCCGCTCGACCGGTTGCCGAAGCCGCCGCGCTGGATCTCTTTGCCCGTGCGGGTGGAGATGTTCACATCGGACGGGCGGTAGGTGGTGCCGCCGCGCACGCGGTTGCCCACCCTGGTGCCCCCGTAATACCAGATGTACGCCCCGCGAGAGCCGCCGTAGAAGCGGGGCGCGCCGTCGTCGTCGCAGTAGTCGTCGTCCACCACTTCGTAGTTGCCGTCATCCAGCTGGACGACGCAGTCAGCGGTGACGTCGTCGTCTGCCTGCGCGATGGCCCAGACGCCGACCAGCCCCACGGAGATGACGCCGAGAATGGTCAGCGTGACGGCCTTGGACGATTTCCGCGGGGGCGACTGCTGGTTATGTGGCGGTTGTGCCATCAAGCTCCTGCTTTCATGGGCCGATCAGCCTATCGGTGGCCCTTGTTGACGTTCAATCCGTACCGGCTGCCGGTTGTCTTCCGTTTGGGTATAAATCAACGCATGGATCCGGTTGAGGCCCTGCGCGAGATCGCCTTCCTGCTGGAGCGCGCCGGAGAGCCCACCTATCGCGTGCGAGCCTTCCGCCGCGCCGCCGTCGTCGTCGCGGACCTGCCCGGGGACGAGCTCGTACGGTTGACCCGCACCGGCGGACTCGGCGACCTGCCGGGCATCGGCAAGGTCACCGCACTGGTGATCAACGAAGCGCTGGCCGGTCAGGTTCCGACGTATCTCCGCAGAATGCGCGCGACCGAGGGCGTCGAGCTCGACGAGGAGACCGCCGCGCTGCGGGCCGCGCTGAAAGGTGACCTGCACAGCCATTCGGACTGGTCGGACGGGGGCTCGCCGATCGAGGAGATGGCCGAGTCGGCCATCGGGCTCGGGCACGAGTACTGGGCGCTGACCGACCACTCGCCCCGGCTGAGCGTGGCCAGGGGGCTGCCGGCCGAGAAGCTGGAGCGGCAGCTCGAGGTGGTGGGCAAACTGAACGAGCGGCTGGCCCCGTTCCGGATCCTGACCGGCATCGAGGTGGACATCAACCTGGACGGCTCGCTCGACCAGTCGCCCGAGCTGCTGGAGCGGCTGGACGTGGTGGTGGCCAGCGTGCACTCCCAGCTGCGCATGTCCGGGGACGACATGACCCGCCGGATGGTCACCGCGATCGCCAACCCGCTGGTGGACGTGCTCGGGCACTGCACGGGGCGGGTGGTGCAGGCCGGGGGCAAGCGGGGGAGCCGGCGGCCCGAGTCGTCGTTCGACGCCGAGCTGGTCTTCGAGGCCTGCCGGCGGTTCGGGGTGGCGGTGGAGGTCAACTCCCGGCCCGATCGGCTCGATCCGCCCAAGCGGCTGATGCGGCTGGCGTACGAGATGGGGTGCGTTTTCGCGATCGACTCGGACGCGCACGCGCCGGGGCAACTGGACTGGCAGCGGTACGGGTGCGAGCGGGCCGCCCGGTGCGGCATCGAGGCGGAGCGCATCGTGAACACCTGGCCGCTCGCCCGGCTCCTCGAATGGGCTGGTCTCTCGCAGACGTGAGTTGGGCGCCTCACCCAGGTTTGGTGCAGGCTCACGTATTGTGGGCACTACTTCCCCCTGAGAGACACGAGGGGAAGTTTTCGTTATGCGACGCGTCCTAGCCGCGGCACTGATCGTGACGGTCGCCGGCTGCTCCACGGCACCCGCCGAGCCCGCCACCGACTCCACGGCCGCACCCGACAAGATCGCCTGGGGGCCGTGCACCGACATCAAGCGCCCAGACGGCCAGCCGCCGGCCCGCCAGGACCCCTCGGTGCGGTGCGGGAAGCTGAGCGTGCCGCTGGACTACGCGAAGCCCGACGGGGAGAAGCTGGACCTGGCGCTCATCAAGCTCTCCGCCACCGGCCAGGGGCAGCGGCTCGGCTCGGTGGTGTTCAACTTCGGCGGCCCCGGCGCCTCCGGCGTCGACACGCTCGACCAGGCCGCCAAGGCGCTCACCCCGCTGCGGGCCCGCTACGACCTGATCAGCTTCGACCCGCGCGGGGTCGAGCGCAGCTCCGGGGTGCGCTGCGGCGACAGTGCCGAGATGGACAGGTTCACCTCGATGGACACGCTGCCGGCCAACAAGCAGACCGACGAGGAGACGGACAAGGCCAACAAGCAGTTCGCCGCCCTCTGCCAGAAGGACTCCGGCAAGATCCTCCCGTACGTCGGCACCGTGAACGCCGCCCGCGACATGGACCGGATCCGCGCCGCCATGGGCGACCCCAAGCTCAACTTCGTCGGCATGTCGTACGGCACCCAGCTCGGCGGCGTCTACGCAACCGAGTTCCCCAAGAACGTGGGCCGGATGGTGCTCGACGCACCGCTCGACCCCACGGTCACCTTCGAGCAGCGCACGATCGCCCAGACCCGCGGGTTCCAGAAGGCGTACGAGAGCTTCCTGCGCTCGTGTGTCAAGGGCGGCACCTGCGACGTCGGCAAGGACCAGGCCACCGCCAACACGAACGTCGAGAACCTGATGAACCAGCTCGCCGCCAAGCCGCTGAAGGTCAACGGCCGCGACCTGACCCAGGGCCTGGCCTCCACCGGCGTGGCGGCCGCGCTGTACTCGGAGCTGACCTGGCCGTTCCTGGAGCAGGCGCTCGGGGCTGCGCTCAAGGGGCGCGGCGAGGCGCTGCTGTTTCTGGCCGACTCCTATACCGGGCGCATGGAGGACGGTACCTACTCCACGCAGATGACCAGCTTCCCGGCCGTCACCTGCGTGGACACGGCCGAACGCCCCGGAGAGGCCGAGCTCAAGCGTACCGAGGAGGCCGCGCTGAAGATCTCGCCGCTGTTCGGCAGCGAGGGGTCGGGCGGGTTGTGCCGGGTCTGGCCGACTAAGGGCAGCGACCAGGCGCGGCACGTGAACGCCAGTGGGTCGGCGCCGATCGTGGTGGTGGGCGGCAAGGGTGACCCGGCCACGCCGTACGAGTGGGCGCCCAAGCTGACTGCCCAGCTCAAGACCGCGACGCTGGTGACGTACGAGGGCGAGGGGCACGGGGCGTACCTGTCGGGCAGCAAGTGCATCAGGGGCCTCGTGGACGGCTTCCTGATCGAGGGCAAGGTCCCCGGCAAGGGCTCAACCTGCCCGGCGGCCTAGGCTGGGGCGGGTGACGACGGACTACCACTCGCGGATCCCCCTCATCGAGGAAGAGGCCGCCTGCCTCGCGGCCCTGGCCGGCGACCTGTCCATCCCGGTGCCGACCTGCCCGGGATGGACGATCGCCGAGCTGATCACGCATGTCGGACAGACCCATCGCTGGACGGTCCACGTCCTGCGCGGCCGGGTCCAGGAGCCGATCTGGTCGCGCCAGGTGCCCAGCGGCCTGGCCGAGGGCCAGAGCGGCGACGCGGACTGGCTCGCGGCCGGGGCGAGCGAGCTGCTCGACACGCTGAGCACCACCGATCCGGAGACGGTGGTGTGGACCTGGGGCCCGGACAAACGGGCGTCCTGGTGGCCGCGCCGGATGCTCTTCGAGCTGGTGATCCACCGGGCCGACGCCGAGCTCGCGCTCGGCCTCGACCCGGTCATCCCGGCGCGGACCGCGATCGACGGCGTCGAGGAGTTCCTGCACAACCTGCCGTACGCCGCCTGGGTCACCCGGCCGCTGGCGCAGCTCGGGATGGAGGGGGCCACGATCCACCTCCACGCGAACGACGCCGACGGGGAGTGGACCATCACCCAGGGTCCCGCCGGGAAGATCACCTGGGCCCGCGGCCACGCCAAGGGCGACGCGGCCGTCCAGGGTCCGGTGGGCGACCTGCTGCTCATGCTGTACGGCCGCCGCCCGTCCGACACGCTCACCGTGTACGGGGACCACGACCTGCTGAACCGCTGGCTGGCCACGGCCGCCTTCTGACGACCCTGGCTTGGCCCTGGACGCGCCGCCGCTCGGCGATCGGCGGCGTGTCCAGGGCACTGGGTGAACCGCTCCCTGGAAGCGGCCCGTTCGCGCGCCGGAGTCGGCGGGGAAGGTGCTCTCCCCGGCCGGCGAACGGGTCATCACCGGCGCGTCACCTGCGGTGGAAGACCCCGAAGAGGCTGCCCGACGTGTCGCGCACGTAGGCGAAGTCGGTGCCCGCGCCGTCGTCGATCACCTTCATGACCACCTTGCCGCCGAGCGACTCGCTCTTGGCGCAGGTCTCCTCGACGTCCGCCACCTGCACGTGGAAGACCGCGTGGCTGGGGAACTCGCCCTTGGTGTTGTACAGCCCGCCCGCCGGCCGCTCGCCGCCCGGATAGCCGATCATGCGGTAGTCGATCGGGCCCTCGTCGTCACGCGCGAACGTCCAGCCGAACAGCCCGCCGTAGAACGTCTGGGCGCTCTCGGGGTCGTCGGTCGCGACCTCGAACCAGGTCACCGTGTTGTCCATCGTCGTCTCCTCATTTCTCGAACAGGACAACGATCTAACGTGTTGGCGACAACCCTATGTCGGTGTTTTCGATTGACTAGTCGAGCAACGTGCCATGCACGATCATCTCGGGCACGTCGGTGGCGAAGCCTTCCAGCGGCCGGTCGGGGCAACGCTCGGCGGTGACGGTGGCGGTGGCGATGCGGTCGAGGCGGAAGACGCGTACGTCGTCGCGCAGGCGGCACCAGGCCACCAGATACCAGAACCCGCCGCGTCCGCCCAGGAACACCCCCGGCTCCACGTCGCGCGAGGTCAGCGCGCCCTTGGCGTCGGCGTATTCGAGCCTGAGCACGCGGCGGCGCAGCAGCGCCTCCTCGATGGCCCGCGAGATGCCCTCGGCGCCGAGCGGCTGGATCTCGGTGCCCGGCTCGGCCGGCAGGTGGACGAGCTGCACCCGCCGGGCCAGCTCCCTGGCGAGCTCGCCCTCGGGGCCCGGCATGGCGGCCACGACCTTGCGTAAGGCGCTGCGCGCCTGCCTGCCGAACGGCTGGTCGCCCGCCCGGCTGAGCGCTACCGCGATGGCCACCGCCTCGGCGGGCGTGAAGTTGAGCGGCGGGAGGGACATCTTCTTGTCGATGGCGTAACCGCCCTTGCGCCCCGCCTCCGCGTAGATCGGCACGCCCGACTCCTGCAACGCGGTGATGTCGCGCTCGATCGTGCGCACGCTCACCTCGAACCGCCTGGCCAGCTCACGGGCGGAGCGGTGGCGCGGCGAGATGGCGCGCAGGTCTTCGACGAGCGCGTAGAGCCGGTCGGTACGGTTCACAGCCGAGACGCTACGCCGCGCCACCGACAATCGCGCCCCGCCCGGCAGCCCCGCAACCCCCGCCTAACCGCAGGACCACAAGGCTCTCACGCCCCAGCAAGCACCCCACATGCCTGTGGCGGGAGCACCAGACCGAACTGACGGCGCTCCCGCGTGGAAGCGCCGTCTTCGGATGACTCAGACGCCCATCGACTGGGTGTCGTTGCTCTCCGCGCCACCGGCCTCGGTGACGCCGTTCTTGAGGTGGTAGCGGGCGATGGCCTCGCGCAGCACCTCGCCGTCGAGCTCGCCCCGCCTGACCAGGCTGGTCAGCACGGCCAGGGTGATCGAGGCCGCGTCCACGTGGAAGTGGCGGCGCAGCGCCGAGCGCGTGTCGGACAGGCCGAACCCGTCGGTGCCCAGCGAGGACCAGTCACCCGGCACCCACTGCGCGATCTGGTCCTGCACGGCCTTCATGTAGTCGCTGACGCCCACGAACGGCCCCTGCGCCGGCGACAGCACCTGGGTCACGTAGGGGACGCGCCGCTCGGCGTCGGGGTTGAGCAGGTTGTGCTCCTCGCACGCCAGGGCCTCGCGGCGCAGCTCGGCCCACGACGTCGCCGACCACACGTCGGCCGACACGCCCCAGTCCTCGGCCAGCAGCCGCTGCGCCTCGATCGCCCACGGGCCCGCCACGCCGGAGGACAGGATGTTGGCCTTGGGGCCCTGCGTCTGGGGGCCGTCGGCGAACTTGTACAGGCCCTTGAGCAGCCCCTGCACGTCGAGGTCTGCGGGTTGCGCCGGCTGCAGGTAGGGCTCGTTGTAGACGGTCAGGTAGTAGAAGACGTCCTCCGGCTGGTCGCCGTACATCCTCCTGAGGCCGTCCTTGACGATGTGGGCCACCTCGAACGCCCAGGACGGGTCGTAGGAGACCGCGGCCGGGTTGGTCGAGGCGATGAGCGGCGTGTGGCCGTCCTCGTGCTGCAGGCCCTCGCCGTTGAGCGTGGTGCGGCCCGCGGTGGCGCCCAGCAGGAAGCCGCGGCCCATCTGGTCGCCCATCTGCCACATCTGGTCGCCGGTGCGCTGCCACCCGAACATCGAGTAGAAGATGTAGATCGGGATCATGTGCTCGCCGTGCGTGGCATAGGCGCTGCCGGCCGCGATGGCCGAGGCCATCGAGCCCGACTCGCTGATGCCCTCGTGCAGGATCTGCCCCTGCACGGCCTCCTTGTACGACAGCAGCAACTCCCTGTCGACGGCCTCGTAGGTCTGGCCGTGCGGAGAGTAGATCTTGGCCGTCGGGAACATGGCGTCGAGACCGAACGTACGGGCCTCGTCCGGGATGATCGGCACGAACCGGTGGCCGATCTCCTTGTCCCGCATGAGGTCCTTCAGCAGCCGCACGAACGCCATCGTGGTGGCCACCTGCTGCTTGCCCGAGCCCTTGCGGAACTGGCTGTAGACGTCGTCGCCCGGCAGCTTGACCGGCTTGGCGCGGATGACCCGCTTGGGCAGCACGCCGCCGAGGGCCGCGCGGCGCTCCTTCATGTACTCGATCTCGGGGTCGTTCTCGCCCGGGTGGAAGTAAGGAGGCAGGTCGCCCTCGAGTGCCGAGTCCGGGATCGGCAGGTAGAGCCGGTCGCGGAACTCCTTGAGCTCGGCCTTGGTGAGCTTCTTCATCTGGTGCGTGGCGTTGCGCGCCTCGAAGTCCTTGCCCAGCGTCCAGCCCTTGATGGTCTGGGCGAGGATCACGGTCGGCTGGCCGACGTGCTCGCGGGCCGACTTGAACGCCGCGTAGACCTTGCGGTAGTCGTGGCCGCCGCGCGACAGCTTGCGGATGTCGTCGTCGGTCAGGTGCTCGACCATCTTGCGCAGGCGCGGGTCACCGCCGAAGAAGTGCTCGCGGATGTACTCGCCGGACTCGACCGAGTAGGTCTGGAACTGGCCGTCGGGCGTGGTGTTCATCTGGTTGACCAGCACGCCGTCGACGTCCGCCGCCAGCAGCGGGTCCCAGTCGCGGCCCCAGACGACCTTGATGACGTTCCAGCCGGCGCCGCGGAAGTAGGACTCCAGCTCCTGGATGATCTTGCCGTTGCCGCGTACCGGGCCGTCGAGCCGCTGCAGGTTGCAGTTGATCACGAACGTGAGGTTGTCGAGCTCCTCGCGGGCGGCCAGGCCGATCGCGCCGAGCGACTCGGGCTCGTCCATCTCGCCGTCGCCCAGGAACGCCCACACGTGGCTGCGGCTGGTGTCCTTGATCTCGCGGTTGAGCAGGTAGCGGTTGAACCGCGCCTGGTAGATCGCGCCGATCGGGCCCAGGCCCATGGAGACCGTCGGGAACTCCCAGAAGTCGGGCATGAGCCGCGGGTGCGGGTAGGAGGGCAGGCCGTGGAAGCCGTGCGACAACTCCTGGCGGAACGCGTCGAGCTGGGCCTCGTTGAGCCGGCCTTCGAGGAAGGCCCGGGCGTAGATGCCCGGCGCGGCGTGCCCCTGGAAGAAGACCTGGTCGCCCGACTCGCCGTGGTCCTTGCCGCGGAAGAAGTGGTTGAAGCCCACCTCGTAGAGCGACGCGGCCGAGGCGTAGGTGGCGATGTGGCCGCCCACGTTGGTGCGGGCGTTGGCCCTGGACACCATGATCGCCGCGTTCCAGCGGATGTAGGCGCGGATGCGCCGCTCGACGTGCTCGTCACCCGGGAACCACGGCTCGCGCTCCGGCGGGATCGTGTTGATGTAGTCGGTGCTGCGCAGGCCCGGCACGCCGACCTGGTGCTCACGGGCCCTTTCCAGCATGCGGAGCATCAGGTAGCGGGCTCTGGTACGGCCTTCGGTCTTGACGACGTTGTCGAGAGACTCGAGCCACTCGTTGGTCTCACTGGGGTCGACATCAGGCAGTTGGCTGGGTAGGCCGTCGCTGATGATCGAGAATCGCTGGCGTCCGGAAGCCACTGGGTCTCGCCTTCCGAGGATGACTGATGTCTGGTCTGGGTGTCTTGCCCTGGCGGTCGCCTTCCATCCTGGTCGCTAGCCGTAGAAATCGCATCTCTACTCGCCGGTAACCAGAGTGTCCCTGCTGGCAGGGCCGTCCAGATGGCCTAGACCACCGATGGTAGGACGAATCGCCACCAAAGGTTACATCGCGGGAGCAATTTAACAAGACAGGAAAACGAACGAAATTTCGCTCGAATGTCGCGGGTCGCCTTGTCCCGGCTGTTGGTGCCGTACCCCCAACCCTCCCCCGAACAGGGGAGGTTCTCACCCGCGCCGGTGCGATGCGACGGGTGAGTCTAGCCGCCAGCCTCTGAGTACGGCTTCCGCAGGGCCCGTCCAGCATCGCATCCTGCTCGTGCCGCTGCTGGCGGCCTGCGGGCCCTCCCCTGGCTCCGCGGCTCCATTGGCCACCCCGGCTGCCCAGTCGGAGCTGGCCATCTACCGCGAGCTCGCCGCCTGCGTGCGGGCCCACGGCTACCCAACCTGCCCGACCCCGTGCTGGACCCGCGGACGGGCAAGATCGATCTTCCGCCCGGCACGGCCAAGCCGCCGGACAGCGCCCTCAGGCCCTGCGAGTCGATCATGGCCAAGCTGCCCAGGCGCGGCGGTCCCAGCCACCGGCCGCCCACCGCGGCGGAGATGGCCGGGCTCGGCCCGTCCGGGTCGGGCAAGTCCACGCTGCTGCATCTCATGGCCGCGCTCGAACGTCGCACCCGGGGCTCGGTCCGGCTGGCCGGGCTGGCCGCCGACGGGCTGGGCGACCGGCGCCTGGCCGGGCTGCGCGCCCACCGGATCGGCGTGATCTTCCAGCAGTTCCACCTGCTGGAACGGGTCGAGCAGGTGGCGGTGCTGCTGTCCGCCACGGCCAACCCGTTCTCGCCCGAGCAGGTCAAGGTCGAGCGGCCGTCCGACGCCCTGACCGCGCGGGTCGCGGTGGCCGACTCGACCGCGACGCTGTTCCTGGCGCTCGGCGCCATCGCGCTGCTCGTGGCCGGGATCGGCATCGGGAACATCATGGTCATCTCGGTTCTCGAACGGCGGGGGGAGATCGGGTTGCGCAGGGCGCTCGAGGCGACGCGGGGGCACGTGGCCGGGCAGTTCCTGGCCGAGTCGCTGGCGCTGGCCGTGCTCGGCGGGGGCGGCGGCGTGCTGCTCGGGTGCGCGGTCACCGCCGGCCTGTCCCGGTACCGGGGATGGAGCAGCAGCGCGGCGATCCCGGGCTCCAGCACGCGGCCGCCGCGGGCGGCGGCGCGCACCGCCGCCACCACGCGGTCGACCGCGGTCGTCTTGGACAGATACGACAGCGCGCCGAGCCGGACCGCCTCCACGACCCTGTCCTCTTCCTGGAACGACGTCAGCACGATCACCGCCGGCCGCTCGTCCTCCCCGCGCAGCCTCTCCAGCACCGCGAGTCCGTCCATGACCGGCATGACCAGGTCGAGCAGCACCACGTCGGGCCGCAGCTCGCGGACGGCCCGCAGCGCCGCGCCCCCGTCGCCGCTCTCGCCCGCGACCTCGATGCCCTCCTCCTGCTCCAGGACGAACCGCAGGCTCCTCCAGAGCGGGCAGCAGGCCCGCGTCCTCCAGCGCGACCGGGCGCAGCTCCAGCAGCAACGCCTGCATCTCGCGCATCGCGCGGGCGGCCGTGCGCTCCATCGACTCGGCCTGCGTGCGCAGGTGGTCCGGCGCCGCCCTGCGCATGCCGGCGGCCAGCAGCCTGAGCGAGAACAGGTCCTGGGAGATCGAGTCGTGCAGCTCCCTGGCGATCCTGCCGCGCTCGGCCTGGCGGGCCTCGGTCCGCGTGATCAGCCTGGCCCCCTCCACGGCCGCGCCGAGCCGGTCGGTCATGACGTTGAACGAGTGCTCCAGCGTGCTCACCTCGTCGTTGCCCGCGACCGCGACCCGGGGGCGGAAGTCACCCGCGGCCACGGCCGTCGTCACGCCCGCGAGCCTGCGCACCCTCCGCGTCAGGCGGCGAGTGCTCAGCAGGCCGAAGACCAGGCCCACGGGGATCACCAGGGCCAGAACCAGCAGCCCGGGGACGAGCATGGACATCACCGACGCGGACGACGGCGTCTTGATCACGGCGTCGAACGGAGCCTGCACGTAGACATACCCGATGATCTTGATGTTCTTGTCCTGGGCGACCATCACCGCCTCGACCAGCAGCACCGCGGTGGCCGTGACGAGCATGTACGACGCCGCCATCCGGCCGCGCAGCCCGAAACGCCACATCTGCGCAGCGTAACGTTTGGGCCATTTTTGTTCCTCCCCCTGACTGGGGAGCAAAAGTTGCGAATCAGTCTTTTCGTCCGGCTTTCGGCGTACCAATGTGGAAGGTATGAATGCGACGGTAGGAGACCGGCTCCTGGTGCATGGGCATACCGTTGGCGAAGGAGACCGGAGCGGAGTGATCGTGGAGGTCCAGGGCCGCGACGGCGGGCCTCCCTACATCGTGCGGTTCGACGACGGGCACACCGGGCTGGTGTTTCCCGGCCCTGATGCCGTCGTTGTGCATACGTAAGATCTGCTTGTGAGATCTGAAATCATCTCTGTGGCCTCGGGTTCACGAGAGACGGTGCACGACATCACTGCGGAATGCAGTGATTTCGTCCGCGCGCAGGGCGAGGACGGGCTGCTGCACGTCTTCGTGCCGCACGCGACGGCCGGTGTCGCGCTGCTCGAGTTGGGCTCGGGCAGTGACGACGACCTGCTGGCCGCGCTGCGTGACCTGCTGCCCGCCGACGACCGCTGGCGGCACGCCCACGGCTCGCGCGGCCACGGCAGGTCACATGTCATGCCCGCGCTGATCCCGCCATACGCCACCATCCCCGTGCTGGGTGGGAGAATGGCGCTGGGCACCTGGCAGTCGATCGCACTCGTGGATCTGAACGTCGACAACCGGCAACGCCAGGTTCGCCTGTCGTTTTTGTCTGATTGATTCTGGCCGACTACGGCCGTACCCGTGGCGACCGTTGACGACTGAGGGTCACAGCGTGTGGACTGTGCCGAAGCGATAAACCGCATAGAGCGGGGCCACTCAAGCAGGAGGGATAAACGTGAGCGCGACCGCGGGTCAGGCGCAGGGCGAACGCGACCTGGCCGAACGACTCGGCCTCAAGCCGGGTCAGGTGGTGCAGGAGATCGGTTGGGACGAGGACGTCGACGACGAGCTTCGCGACTCCATCGAAGACCTGACCGGTAACGAGCTGCTGGACGAGGAGAGCGACGACGTCGTCGACGTGGTGCTGCTGTGGTGGCGCGACGGCGACGGGGATCTCTTCGACGCTCTCAGCGACGCCATGCGAGCACTCGCCGACGGCGGCCAGATCTGGCTGCTGACTCCCAAGGCCGGGCGCGACGGCCACGTGGAGCCGAGCGACATCGGGGAGGATGCCGCTACCGCGGGTCTCTCGCAGACCAGCAGCATCTCCGCCGCACCCGACTGGTCCGGGACCAGGCTCGTGACGCCCAAGGGCCGCCGGTAGAGCCCGAGCGCCTTCCGTACGGCAGGATGATGCCTGTGAACGCACATCCTGCCGAGGTCGGCGCCCTGGCTCCGGATTTCGAGCTGCAGGACCAGCACGGCACCCCGGTGAGGCTGTCCCAGTTCCGGGACAGGAGCGTCGTGCTGGTCTTCTACCCGCTTGCCTTCAGCGGGATCTGTCATGGAGAGCTGTCCGCACTGCGCGACCAGCCGCTCGACGCGCAGGTGCTGACCGTGTCCGTGGACTCCGTCTTCACGCACCGTGCCTGGGCGGATCGGGAGGGTTACACGTTCCCGCTGCTCTCTGATTTCTGGCCACACGGACAGGTCGCGCGGGCGTACGGTGTGTTCGATGAGGCGAAGGGGCTCGCTCTGCGGGGGACCTTCATCATCGACGGCGAGGGCGTGATCCGGTGGTCGGTGGTCAATCCGGTCTCCTCGGCACGTGACGTCGCCGACTACGTGAAGGCACTCGCCGACATTTCATGACTTCGGAGGGAACGATGCCCTGCTACCGATGCGGGGCCCGGCAGACCGACCCGGTGCGCGGCGCCAGCCCGTGGCAGCGCGGGGTGCGCGACGAGTCGCAGGTGTTGATCTGCCCGGACTGTCAACGGCTGCACGACCTCGACCTCGACGCGTGCTCCACCTGCGGATCCGTCGCGCTGATCTGCCGGCTGGGCGAGGTGGAATGCCGGTCCTGCGGGGCCGTGCGGATGGCGCGCTCGGACTCCGGATCGGCGCTGGCCGGGTCGGTGGCGCCGCCCGCGCCCGGACTCTCGGCGGAGGTGGAGGCGGCGCTCAACCGAGTGCTGGGGCGGGCCTGACTGAGGGACTTTCCAGGCATCTGCTGAGCTGCGCTATCGTCTCCTTTCGTGTCCGCTATGAGTTCGTTCGTCGTCGCGCTCGATGTCGGTGGCACGTCCATGAAGGGCGGCCTGGTCAGCGAGTCCGGCGCGGTGCTGCTGAGCGAGCGGCGCCCGACCCCCCGGTCGGAGGGCCCGGAGGCGGTCGTGGCCGCCATCTCCGAGTTCATCAGCCACCTGGCCGCCTCGGGCGAGGGCGTGCCGGCAGGCGTGGGTCTGGCCGTGCCGGGCCTGGTGTCCGGCAACGCGGCCGTCTACGCGGCGAACCTTGGCTGGCGCGACGTCCCGGCCACGGACTTCACCGCGCTGGACATTCCGGTGCTGCTGGGACACGACGTACGTACCGGCGGGCTGGCGGAGAGCATCCTGGGCGCGGGCAGAGGTCTGTCCGACTTCCTGTTCCTGCCCATCGGCACAGGCATCGCCGGCGCCTCGATCATCCGCGGCGAGCCGTACGGGGGCTCCTCGGGCTGGGCCGGCGAGATCGGCCACACCCCGGTCTTCCCCGACGGCGAACAGTGCGTGTGCGGCCAGTTCGGCTGCCTGGAGACGTACGCGTCGGCCGCCTCGGTGGGGCGCCGCTACAGCGTGCGAGCAGGCGTGGAGGGCGTCAAGGCGGAGCAGGTGGTGTCCTCGGACGACCCGATCGCCATAGAGGTCTGGGACGAGGCCGTGGAGGCGCTGTCGCTGGCGCTGGCCACGTACACGCTGCTGCTGGACCCCTCGATGATCGTCCTGGGCGGCGGCCTGGCGGAAGCGGGCCCGGCCCTCTTCGACCCGGTACGCACCCGCCTGGTCAAGCGCCTGGCCTTCCGGGACGCGCCCCCGCTGATCCCGGCGGCGCTGGGGGTGGACGCGGGCATGCTCGGGGCGGCCCTGCTGGGCTGGCGCGCGGCGGGCCGACCGGAGCTCGGGCCCGGGTGGGCGGTAGATGTGCGATCGGCCCCTGTGGTGTCGTAAGGTGTAGTGCCGATCAGGGGCGGTTAGCTCAGTGGTAGAGCACTCGCCTTACAAGCGAGGGGTCACTGGTTCGAACCCAGTACCGCCCACCTACGGAAGGCCCCGTCTCCGATCATGGAAACGGGGCATGCTTGTCTAACTGCTTGACTATGCCTCTTGGGCCAGCGAAAAGATGCGGTCCACGGGCATCGCCTCGTCCCTGGTGACTGGCCTGATCTACTGGCGTAGAGCGTTAGAAAAACGTCATGGCCGTTCTCGCGGCCCTAAGCTCGCTCGGCGACCGGGCATGAGGGTTGAGCCCGGCCGCCGGCAGCCCAGGCTGCGAAGAGAAACGCTACCTCTTACGAATTCGCCGCCCCTGGTGGGCGCCGTCGTACTTCCTGTTCGGCAAAGTCGACACCTGGTAGCCGGTCATCAACACCGTGACCACCATCGTGACGTTCCTACTGGTCGCGCTGCTGCCGGGCCGCCCGGCTACTCCGGCTACGATCCCGCCGCCGCCCAGCTGACATCCACACCCCAGCCAGCCCGGACCCTAAAGCGGCACACGTCCAGGCCACGCCGGTGGTACACCGGCCCCAGCCACGGCCGACACCTGCGCGGACGCGGTGCGTGAGGCGCGATCAGCCGGCGTGTGCGGGCCGCCCGAGCGGCGCAGCCGCCGATACCTTCTGCTCCGTTGATCTCGCGATTGTTGACGCATCGGGTGGCTCGTCGGTTCGCGGCTCGGTGCGAGCACGTCGCCGGTCGGGAGGATGGATCTCATGTCACGGGCGGGCTTAGCAACGAGGTGACTCGCTGTAGATGATCTTGGCTCGCGGGTACTTGCAGGACCATCAGCAGGTCCGGGTGCTCGACCGGGCGAAGTTGAAACATCTCCAGGTCGAGCCGACCGATCTGAGGGTGATCAATCTTGACGGTCGCGGGTCTGAAGTCGCGGATGGGGTACTCCGCCCACCACTCCCGGAATTCCGGGCTGGCGTCGGTCAGCTCTGCCAGCAGCATCACGAATCGCGGGTCGTCCGGCCGCTGGCCGACAGCGGCTCGGAACTGGCTTAGTACGGCACGCGCGGCCGGTTCCCAGCGGACCATGCGGGCGCGGTTCTCCGCGTCGGTGAACATCATCCACAGGAGATTGCGCCGATCGTCGGGGAGCCTCACAGGGTCATTCCGGATCCGTGTGTAAGGCGTGTTCCATACCAGGTAGTCGAGGTGCACGTCATAGATGGAGGCGATGTTGGGGGCGGCCGCGTCGACCAGTCGCTGCAATCGGGGAAGTACGTCGCCGACGTGCGTTTCGCCCGACGTGGTGGCAAGACCGGCCAGGCCACGGAGGTGCCGGCGCTGGTCGGGGTCGAGCAGTAGTGCTCGGGCGAGTGCATCGATCACCTGTTCCGACGCCGAGATGTTCCTGCCCTGTTCCAGCCAGGTGTACCAGGTGACACCGACACCTGAGAGCTGGGCGACCTCTTCGCGCCGCAGGCCGGGAGTCCGGCGAAGGCTGGGTTCGACGTCCTCCGGGAGTCCCACATCAGCCGGCCGCAGCCGGGCCCGCTGAGCGCGGAGAAAAGCGGCCAGTTCGGCACGGCGCGCGGACCGCGGGGCCTCGTGGCCATTCGTCACGCCGATTCGACTCCTGAGCGGAATGGGTGGTTGACAGGCCGCAGGCTAGCAGTATCGGTACCAGGACCGGCCGGACTTGTCCGCCTATTCTGGCGATCATAATCATTCAGTTGAAGCCTTACATGAGG
This sequence comes from Nonomuraea marmarensis, assembly GCF_043197025.1. Classification (NCBI taxonomy): domain Bacteria; kingdom Bacillati; phylum Actinomycetota; class Actinomycetes; order Streptosporangiales; family Streptosporangiaceae; genus Nonomuraea; species Nonomuraea marmarensis. Next base: position 5,999 of record NZ_JBICRM010000013.1, on the reverse strand, counting down.
AGCTTTGTATGGCCGATGACAGGGGACCGGTGCTGGTCATCGGTGCCACTGGCCAGCAGGGTGGCGCGACCGCGCAGCACCTGCTCAAACGTGGTCGGGCGGTGCATGCTCTGGTGCGCGACCCCGGTTCGCCCGCCGCCGAAGCGCTTCGGGAGGCGGGAGCCGAGCTGATCGTTGGCGACCTGGACGATCCGGCTTCGCTCCGGGCGGCGATGGAGGGCGTGCACGGGGTTTTCCTCGTACTGACCATGATGGTGGGCCCCAGGATCAGCCCTGAAGGTGTGGTGGCGGAAGAACGGCGGGGGAAGGCGGTGGCGGACCTCGCCCAGAAGTCCGGCGTCGAGCATCTCGTGTACAGCTCGCTCAATGGCGCCGGCGCCCATTCCGGAATCCCCTACTACGAGAGCAAGTCGCGGATCGAAGAGCACATTCACGCGCTCGGGCTTCCGGCGACCATCCTGCGTCCGGTTTCTTTCATGGAGAATTTCGCCACCTACAATCGCCCGGTGCTCATCGATGGCGAGCTGGTGGTCAACCTCGCCGTCCGACCAGAGCTTCCGATGCAGCTGATCTCGGTGAGCGACATCGGCGCGTTCGCGGCTATCGCGTTCGACCGGCCCGACCGGTTCCTCGGCCGGACCGTCGAGCTCGCCGGAGACGTACTCACACCTCCGGAGATCGCCGGGACCTTCAGCCGTGTCTGCGGCCTGCCGGCGAGTTTCCGGCAGACGCCCATCGAGCAGATCCGCGCCTTCGACGGCCAGCTGGCCCAGATGTTCACGTTCTTCAACGAGCATCCCTCCGAGTTGTCCGACCTCTCCGCGCTACGGGCGGACCACCCGGGCCTGATGCGGCTGGAGACCTGGTTGCGGACGACAGGCTGGAAACCCTGAGCACAGAAAGCGGGCACATATGACCGATGGACTGCTGTTACCGCCCGGTGGCGGGCGCAGGATCCAGGCCATGACCCTGAAGGCGGGCGCCGAGCAGTCGAAGATCTGGTCGACGTTCGAGGCCGAGGTCGCCCCCGGGTTCGACGTCGGGGCGCACCTGCACCAGCAGGCTGAGGAGGTGTTCTACGTGCTCGAAGGCGAACTCGACCTGCTCGCCTTCCAGCCGACCGCCACTGCCAACGGCGACTGGCGCACCTGGGAGTCGAAGACCGGCGCCACAGTGTTCCGAGGCGGCCCGGGAAGCTTCATGTTCGTACCTGCCGGATGCCCACATGCCTTCTTCAACCGAGGAGCCGAACCCGCCCGGATGCTCTTCCTCGTATCCCCGGCTGGCCATGAGCTCTACCTCCAGGAGCTCACTGACCTGCTCGCCGCCTCCGGACCACCAGATCAAGCCGAAATTGCGGCGCTCCGGGCCCGGCACGACATCCACCAACTCACTCCACTCACCATCCACCCGCCAGGAGCCTGAGCAGCGATCGGCAACCAGCCATTCATCGGGTGCGACGCCGGAGCTGAGCCAGTTGATTACGTCGATGAGCGAGCAGGGTTGCGAGCTCCGTGACCAGGGTTCTCGGCATAGTCGCGGTGTCGGCATAGGTCGACCTATGCGAATATCCGCATAGATCGACACCCTCAGTGGTCCGCACGACGTGCGTGACACGCACGGCGTGCGTGACGCACACTGCTCGGCTGATCGAGCACCTCGAAAGACTTCAATCTCTCTTGCGGGCACCGTGCAGGGTGCCCACATGGAACGGCGACACGGGAGGTCGGCCGCGGATCAGCGCGGCGATCTGGGCGTGGGTGGCCCGGCATGGTGGCTGAGGTCGCCGATCGTTACGCTTTGGGGCGCATGCCGCCGTTGTCCCGGTTTTATCTGGGCGTCGGGGCTGCAGGTCACCGGGGCCGGTAGCCCTTCCTTTTACGGCTGGCCGGCACGGCCCGGCGGCCGGAGCCATTCTGTGCGGGTTTTTGTGCCTGCCGCTGTGCCGGTTTCTCCGCAGGGGAGGCGGGGGTACGGCCCCGGGAGCTGTTCACTGTCCGGCCGCGGACGATGCCGATGAAATCTTCCACCAGGTCAGTGGTCGCGTCCGTGGGCCAGGCCAGCGCGACCTGAGACTGCGGCGCGTCCGGCACCGGCCGGTAAGTGAGATCCCTGCGGTGGTGGAGGCGCGCCAGCGACTGCGGAACCAGGAGAAGCCCACTGCCGGCCGCTACCAACTCGACCGCGTCCGCCGTTGTGGCCGGGTGGGTGAACGCGGGCAGCCCGGGCCGGACCGTCCACTCGATGGTGTCGTCCAGAGGATGGAACACCTCGTTGTCGGTCAGGTCGGCGATGGCCACCTCGTCGGCGGCGGCCGCCGCGTGGTCCTTGGGCACCACGACCACCGTGGTCTCCACGTAGAGAGGAATCGCGCTGAGTCCGTCCCGGTCGACCGGCAGCCTGACGAATCCGGCGTCGGCGCCGCCATCCCGCAGGAGTTTCACCACCTCGGCGGCGGGAACCGCGACCAGGGTAACCGGCACGCTGGGCATCCTCTCGGTCCAGACGTTGACCCATTTCGCGGGTGTCACCCCGGGCACGTACGCCAGCCGGAACACCCTGCCGGTCTCCCCATCAGTCATTTCCTCAGGGTACCGATGTCAGGGAACCCGTTCCGACTGACTACTCTCGACGCCATGACCTCGCCCAAACCGAAGACCATCCAGACGATGAAGCCCGAGACCGCGGCCAAGAAGCTGGGTGTCCTCCTCTCAGCCACTCCCGCCGAGTTCCAGGCGGGTGTCGTCTCCAGGGGCGAGCTGAACGAGTTGCAGTCGACGCCACCCGCCTGGCTCGCTGACCTGCGCCGCAACGGCCCGCACCCCAAGCAGGTCGTCGCCGCGAAGCTCGGGGTCTCCATTTCCGGCCTGACCAGAGGCGGGATCACCGGACCGCTCACCACCGCTGAGATCGATGCGCTGAAGGCGGAGAACCCAGCGTGGCTGGAGCGCGAGCGGTCCATCCAGGCCGAGACCCGCAAAGAAGCACTCCGCCTCAAGCAACGCTAGAGAGCTGAGATCCTGCACGTCTCCGACGCGAGACGAGCCGCCGAGAGGTCCTCGTTGCCTGAGGAACCAGAGAGCTTACGCACTGGGACTGGGACGATGCGGTTCTTGCCGGGCCAAGCACGGCCCACCTGCGACAAGAGCCCCGTTTCCGAGGCCCTGCTTGAGAGCCTGTGGGTCTGGTAGCTGTACCGGACGAAAGCCGGTGGCCTCGTCGAGGCCGAGGATGACCGTCCCACCGCCCGGATGGTTTGCGAGCGCGCTCAGGGTGGAGGCGAGCGACTGCGGCAGCCCTCCTGCCGCCGACTTGACCTCGACATCGTCGTAGTCGCGCCCGGTCGCGCGGAAGCAAATGTAACCACAACCTGGTTACATTTGCTCGCGTTCTGGTTACATTTCATCCTCTTGTGATCCGGCGCTCCTGGTCACGTGGCCACCTATGGCCCGGCCTGTCCTTGGCATCGGCGTGCCGCTCATCCACGGGCGGGCGGAAGCGCTGGGGCCCGAAGTTGGAACGCCTCTCGTGCCCCCAATCCTCGGACAGGAAGATGTACCGGCCGCCGCCGCAGCTGCGGTCTCCCTTGCAGGAGCATGCTCGTTGCCGTGGCACTTCACCTTCCCCGGCTGGGAAGCTCGTGTCGAGGTCGGAGAGTGGGTCGCGGAGTTGCGGTACGAGGTCACCGACCGGATGCGCGCCGCCGGGATCGAGAGACCATCCGCAAGCCCCACCTACTCGGCGCTGGCGGACCAGGCGGTGATGATCATCCAGGAGCGGCGGAAGCTTCGCGCCTCACTCACATAGAGACGGGGGCATAGACGGGTCGGCAGGTGGCGGCATCAGCGTCGGACGATCGACCATGGGCCGTCCGCTGTGATGACCGCGTACTTGGATCCTGCCGGGAGTGGCACGCTGCCCTTGTATGCGCCGGCCTTGTTGGCGAGTAGATCGCTGCGGCGGCCTCGGGCGTCGAGCGCCCAGACCGAGAAGTATCCGCCGCCGGTGTAGCGGATCCGGAGACTGTGCAGGCCGCGGCTGGGCTTCGACAGACGCAGCACATCATCGGTGGAGCCGTTCCTTGCGATCGACCAGGAGCGGGCCTTGCTCAACGGCAGCAGCTTGATGGTCCACGGCGCATCAGCGGTGATCTTCAACGCGACCAGACGGTTGGATGTATCCACGTTGTAGGCGGCCGTTCCCTTGTAGCTGCCAGCGGAGTTGGCGAGGAGCTGCTGTTCCTTGCCGTTGCTGTCCAGACCCCAGACGGAGAAGTATCCGTCTCCGTCGTAGGTGACCTGGGCGATGCCCGGGGTGGTGGTTGCTCGGATGCGCTGGAGGTGGTCTCCGTCGCCGCGGTAGGTGGTGGCGGCGTCGGCCGGAGTGGCGGGGATCAGGAACGATCCAACAAGCGCGGCCAGGACTGCGTACAGACGTAAGCGCATGGCGTGACTCCAGAGACGGAAGGTTCGGACGAGAGAAGACGCGGTTCTTTGGCGTCTGGAGTACACGGCGGCGGAAGCGGCGCGACGATGCCAGGCCCATGCGCGAGTGTCGGCCGGCGCTGGCCAGCCGCACACGAGACGATAATCGGCGCCGCCACGTAGGCCTCTACGCCCTTTACGATTGGTGTTTCGGAGACGATCCTCAGTGGCTCCATGACCTTGATAGCGATCGTTCGATCTACAGCCATGACCACGGCCTCTATCTTCCGCCTCATGATGGGCGTATCAGCCGCCAGTTCCTCGTCGAGTGCGCAGATGAGCCAAACCCGCTCACCGACCCGCCCGACGGGTTGGACCCAGAGGCGATCGCCGGAGTGTCAGGGGCACTTGAGAGAATAAATCGCGATGCTCTCGTCAAGGTTGTGCGTGGCGTGCCAGCATCGTGGCCAGTGAGCGACGACGATCTGGAGGCACTCGGCTGGTTCCTCGAGCATCGCGCATCAGCTGTAGCCGCCAGGATCCGAGCACTGATCTGAAGGGAGGTCGGTCCAATGAGTCGTTACCTCTACTCGATTGTTCGCTGTCTCCCCGATCCAAAAACGGGGGAGTTCGTCAACATCGGCGCCATAGCGGGAGATCCCGCGACAGGCGACTGGTCGCTGCGTCAACTCAGCAACTTGCAGCGTGTCCGCCGCTTCGTCGACCGTCCCATTCTGGAGACGGCGACCGGGTGCCTGCTCAAGCTGTACGACGAGATCGAGCGTAACCAGGCGGCACTCCTGGAAGACGCTGGCGAGCCTCTAGGCGAGGACTGGCTGGACAGGCTTCACCATGATTACCGCAACGTCGTGCAGTTCAGCGCTCCGGCACCGGTGATCGCAGACGATGCTCAGGATGCACTCGCGTTCGTTTTCGACCACCTGATAGTCGATCCAGTCGAGTCACCTAAGCATCGCTCGGTCACTCGCCACGCGCTCCAGAGCCAACTGCGGAAGGCCTACCAAGAGGCGAACATCGCCGATCACCTGGTGCGCTCGAAGGTGCAGCTCCATGTGGGAGCAAGGCTGCAGTCTCCGATGGACTTCGCCATCGCCAACGGCAGAGCCGTACAGCTCACCCAGACCTGGTCGTTCCGTCTGGCTCAAGTCGACGAAGTGCCCGACAGAGTGAAGTCATGGGGTTACGCGATCGGGCGCTTCCGAGACGGAGAAGATGCTCGAGTAGTAGACGCGTTCGGAAATGTGAGCCGTATCGCCCCAGACGTGGACCTCGAGGTCGTGATTGCTCCACCGGAGACACCTGAGGAAATAAAGGCATACGAAGAAGCCGAGCAGGTGTTTGAGAACCTCAGAGCCGAGGTGCATGCCTCACAGGACGTGGGAGCCATCAGCGCCAGGGCGGCGGAGCTGGCGCGCTCTCTCAGCTAGCCCCAAGGCCGGGTAGTTAAGGTCCAGGGTTTGGTCGTCAAGGGGTTGGGGCGAAGTGGGGGCAAGAGGAACGGAGATCCAGTAGAACGGGTGATCTTCTACCACCGCCCGCTATCCCACTGGATCT
>NZ_JBICRM010000129.1:0-790 GCF_043197025.1 Nonomuraea marmarensis | reverse complement strand
CGAGTCCTTCCGGATGAAACAGGCACGAACCAGGACACCAGCACGCCTGATCAAGAAGTAGTCAACTACGAAGAGGCGGGGACTTCTACATGGCCACCAGCGGCGACACGCACTTGGCCGTTGACAAATATCATGTGTTGACCTGCTCAAACGCCCTGCGCGGCCCGGATTGCTTGCTTGATCATCCCGCGTATGCCCCACTGCGGCGTCATGACTGTCTACTTGCAAACGGGAGCCAGTCACGACTTGGAGAGGCTTCGGTCCTGCTCAGACGTGTGATGGAGAACGTAAGGGTGCGCCACCGTGCGGGCCCGTTGCTGTACTTCTCTGCTGTACAGCAACCCCGACCATCAGCGATCCTCCCACCCATCGGGCACGGCACGGAGATGCCCGTCACGGTGGTCCAGTGACCAGAGCCCAGCCTCCCGTTTTGCGAGACGGCGCCCAATGCCGGGGCAGGCTCCGCTGCGCAGTCCGCTGATCGCCCGAGCGCACGCAGCCCGGGGCCAGCGTGCAGCGGCTCGGGGCCCGCCGCATCTCTCAGGCAAGTCGGGCGACGTGTTCCGCGCCGTGGGCGTCACCCATCTCCGCGCGGCGAAGCGCCTGCCGTCCCAAAGTGGGAGTGAATCCTGCGGCCGCCAGGCGCTTGAGGAGCTGTCACTTTGAGGAGCCCGGCGTTTTCCGGACACGTCCCAAATGAACTATATGGTCGACTCTATCACGCAACCGACTGATTATCGAACCATTCGTCGAGGACTTCGAGCGGCGGTCGATAACCGAGCCCTGAATG
>NZ_JBICRM010000128.1:0-797 GCF_043197025.1 Nonomuraea marmarensis | reverse complement strand
TCACCCTCGACGGCGACCTGACACCGGGGCAGGCGAGTAAGCTCACCCTGAAGGTGAGCAAGGACGGCGAGCCGGTCACCGACCTGCAGCCCTACCTGGGTGCTTACGGGCACCTGGTGGTCCTGCGTGTCAGGGACCTGGCCTACCTGCATGTCCACCCGGACGGCGCGCCGGGCGACGGCAAGACCCAGGCCGGGCCCGAGATCGTTTTCTACGCCGAGGTGCCCAGCGGCGGCGACTACCGCCTGTTCCTGGACTTCCAGCACGAGGGCGAGGTCCGTACGGCCGACTTCACCCTCGGCGCGGGCCAGGGGCCGGCGACCCCGGCGACCCCGGCGGCCACGTCCACAGCCACGTCCGGCGGGCACGGCCACTGAGCGAGAGAAAGGAGAACGGTGATGTCTTCTGTCATCGATGACCGGCAGAACGCGGTCGAGCTCTCGATCGGCGGCATGACCTGTGCCTCGTGCGCCAACCGCATCGAGCGCAAGCTCAACAAGATGGACGGCGTGACCGCGACGGTCAACTACGCCACGGAGAAGGCGAAGGTCACCTTCCCCGAAGGTGTCGATCCGCAGGAGCTGATCAGCGAGGTCGAGAAGGCCGGCTACACCGCAGCGCTGCCCGCTCCGCCCACGGCGGAGGAGGCGGAGCCTGAGGACGAGCTGCGGCCGCTGCGCAACCGCCTGATCACTTCCGTGGTGTTGTCCGTGCCGGTGGTCGCGATGGCGATGATCCCGGCGTTGCAGTTCACGAACTGGCAGTGGTTGTCGCTGACGCTGGCCGCGCCGGTGGTG
>NZ_JBICRM010000127.1:0-825 GCF_043197025.1 Nonomuraea marmarensis | reverse complement strand
GTGGACATACTCACGGTGTCGTCGCGCACCAAGGACAGCAACAAGAACCTCATGATCGATGAACGTCCTCAGCCACAGTGACGCTGAAGACTCGATCCATGGTCAGAACGAATGACGTCTAACACCCCTCTGACCGCCCACCGCTTTGACCACCAGTTCCCAAGGAACAGAGTCGAAGAACGCCCGGATGTCCAGATCGATCACCCAGTCCTTTCTCCAACACCGCTCGCGGCAGGTGGCCACCGCGTCCAGCGCCGAGCGCTCCGGGCGGTAGCCGTAGGAATCGGGGTGGAAGACCTTCTCGGCCCGCTTCTCGATCACCCTGGCCACCACCGTCTGCGCAACCCGATCCCCGATCGAGGGGCACGCCTAAGATCCGGACGCCGCCCTTCTTGGGGATCTCGACTGCGCGCACCGGAGGTGGGAAGTACGTCCCCGACGACATCCGATTCCAGATCTTGTACAGGTTGTTCCGCAGATCGGCCTCGAATGCCTCGATCGACGTCCCGTCCACACCGGGACCGCCGTTGTTCGCCTTGACCTTCTCCCACGCCTCCCAGACAGCCCGCTTCGGTATCTCAAACGGCTTGCCCGGTGCTTTCAGCTCGTTCACGCGACTCCTCCCGGAGGACTTCCGGTTGATCGAACGAACAACAGCCACGAACGACCCGGCCCCTTCGCTCCACCACCGTTACAGCGGGTCGGGTAGCCGGGAGGAACCTCCCCTCCCGGCTCCCACAGATCCGTGCGTAAACCTCTCGACTTACACGGCTCTTGTCATCCTGGTCCCCAGGCACCCGAGACCCATTTCCAGTGAGCAAACAT